>JACDCN010000002.1 GCA_013817555.1 Actinomycetota bacterium | reverse complement strand
ATTTGCATTTGAGTGTTTTTGATGAGGTTAAGGGAACGATTCCATCTCCCATGGAGTCGACGGTTCTGAACACGCGAGAGAGGCCGCAAGCCTCTCGGAATCACGGTCGCGCCAGCCGTGGAGAGCGATTCTGGCTACGCGACTAAGATCCTGGGCGCGCGGACGTAGCTCAGTTGGTAGAGCACTGGCTTCCCAAGGTACTTCGCGCGTCGCGACGCTCGACGACGCTCGATCGCAGACCCCGATGAACGCTGAGGTCGTCCGGGATTCGGACAACCTCTCTCCGCACCGCTACGCGGGTCGAATCCGGTGCGAGTTGGCGTTGAGTTACGTTAAATTGTGATGCGATCCGTTTACGTGAGCGCGGCCCGGGTAGGAGCGAGTCTGCAACACCATGAGCAGAGAGAGCCTCGCGCCCCTCGCGGGGCTCTTTCGTTTCTCCCGTTAGGTGCTGCAATGCCCGGCGCCCGTCGTTGGAAGAATCGCGACAGCTTTCTAGCGCCGTCGCGACTCTTTCGCCAGCAGCGCTCGAACGGGATCGGTCTCGCGTGTCGCTCCTGACACCGAGCGCCCGATCGCTGGCAGACCCCTGAGCCGACGAGGATCGCCACCGCTCGTCGCGCCGCCCACTCTCACCGCGACACCGATCCCGTGCGGGCGCCGCTTCGGAAGGAGTCGCAACGACCCCGGTAGCCGCCCTCGGCGCCGGAGAAAGGGCACCAGCGCCCAGACCTTGGGGGCCGCGAAGCAGCCCCCAAGGCAGGCTATCGACAGAAGAGCTCTTTATTAGAACGGAGGCGGCGGAACGCCGCAGAAGATTCCGAAGTTTGCCTTCGAGCGCTCGAGGAACAGGTCACCGGGCGCCTGAATGTGGTACAGGATTGCGCTGTTCGGACCGCCGATGTTCGACGTCACCCGAACGTTGGGATTGCCCCACTCGGTGTACTTGATCGCCGTGGTGGGCCAGAAGAACCCGCCGCTCGTTCATCCGGCGCTTGGCGAGGCTGACCTTCAAGCGGACGGGAGCTTGCTTTGGCTGTGTTCTGGTGGTGTCCATAGGGCGAGAGTTGCCTTTCCCCCAATTCCGAAACATGGGCCTCGATGACCGATCGCCTGCTCACCCTGGCGCACGCACTCGACGCGTTCGGGGACGTTCCCCTCGCCGATCTCCAACGGCAGGCGCTCGAAATCGCGGCATGGCGAGCTGCGCTTCCCGAGCGGCTGCGCTACCCCGCAACGTCGGCGCTGAGGCAGGCGCTCGCTGCGGCCGTTGCCTGGGAGCTCATCGACGAGAACCCCGCGAAGAAAGCGGGCAAGAACCCTCAGCCGAAGGCACGAGAGATTCGTCCGCTGACGGTGGAGGAGCTCGGGCGGGTCGTGGGCGAGCTAGGCGACGCCGCTCACGGCCCGCTCGTGAACTTCGCTGCGGAGACGGGTCTACGGCCGTGCGAGTGGCTCGCGCTCGAGCGGCGCGACGTCGACCGTGCTGGCCGGGTGATGTACGTCGAGCGGGAGCACGTTGCCGGCGAGACGAAGGCGTATCTCAAGGCGACCGCAAGCCGGCAAGCGTTCCGCTGACCGCTAAGGCCCTCAAAGCGATCGAGAGCCTGCCCCCACGTCTCGACTCTGCGCTTGTGTTCCCGGCCGTGCGTGGCGGCTACCTGAACCTCCGTAACTGGCGGTCGCGTGAATGGGATACCGCCATCGAGTCGGCAGGGCTCGCCGTGTGCAAGTGCGGGCACCTGAGCGGCGTTCACGATCACGCCTGCGCTGCTCGCGGCTGCCGCTGTAAGAAGTTCGAGCGCTCGATCATCTCCCCCGTTCCCTATGTCCTGCGGCACACGTTCGCCAGCAACGCGCTCGCCGCAGGCGTCGGGACGTTCGAGCTCGCGCGGGTGATGGGAACCTCGCTCGAGATGATCGAGCGCACCTACCTCCACTTGGTACGCGGTGCCGACGACGCATTTCGCTCGCGTCTGGACGCGTTTGCTGCGAATCGCGACGAGAGTGCCGAGGGTCGCGTCGCGATGACTTAGCGCTTGACGATCTTATGAGCCTCGAAGATCTCTGGCTCGCCCGAGAATTCGATACCGGCGTCTGCCAGGAGCGGCATCAACTTCTCACCGTATGCCTCCAACTGCTCGCGAGAATCCCAGATCTCGCTGATACGCAGGTTTTCTTCGGATCCGAAGCAAATGTGGTACTCCATGCCGTCCGGAGGAAAAGCGACCCCAGCGTCCTCATGGCGCCGAAGCGCGTCGTCGTACCTCTCGGCCGTCAGGTTCGTCGGGGTAAAGCGAACAACGATGCTCACGAGGCGTTCCTCCTATGAATGGGTGTACGCCGACCCTATCGCCACCGCGCAGTTGGCGTAGAAGTGGCGTCAGCCCCAAAGGACGAACCTGGCTGGGGGGCTAAGATCCAGGCCGCGCGGACGTAGCTCAGTTGGTAGAGCACTGGCTTCCCAAGCCAGGTGTCGTGGGTTCGAGTCCCATCGTCCGCTCTAGGATTCATGCGGGTTTCCTGCCTAGAGTGACTCCGGCTCGTGCCCCGCAAGCGCCCCAAACGCGTCGGCGTCGTAATGGGGACGCTGAATGCGTTCACCCGTACAGGAGCGGCCGTCACCGCCCAACGCGTACCGAGCAGACGCCGCCAGCAGGGGCGGAAAGGCCACTGCTCGGGCACACGCTACAACGCGTGTCCCCCTTCATTTCCTCGCCCGATGCTGGCGCCGAGGAACGCATGGGTCAGTGCCTCCGCCGGATGCATGCTGTGCCGTCGGGCGCCGGGGGGGCAAGCTGAGCACGCGCTTTTGCTCTAGGTGCGACAGCGTTTGTCGCCAGTCCAGGACGTGATAAAAAGCGCAAGGAATGACAGCCGACGAGCTCGATGCAATCCGCATCGCCGCGAACGAGAACCTGTTGCGGGAGCGGAACGAGCAGTCAAAAGCGGTCAACGCCGTACACGTCTGGGTGGATCCTCCTCTTCCCGACTGGACCTGCGAGTGCGGCGACGCGGCCTGCTCCAATCCCGTCCGTGTATCGATCGAAGAGTATGAGGCTATCCGGACGAAATCGACCTGGTTTATGGTGGCTCCTGGTTCCCAGCATGTGGCTCCGGACGTCGAGCGCGTCGTCCAACGGGAGGAGCGGTATTGGGTCGTCGAGAAGGTTGGAGTGGCAGCTGAGATGAGCAAGGAGCTCGATCCTCGTACGTCCGAGTAGTCGTCAGCAGCGGGTGAGTGCCGGCCGATTCATCCATCCGCTCACGCATGGACGGCTAGCGCAGACGAGCCCCGGATCCCGCCGGTCCTCAAGTTCGCCGCCACATGGCAGGTTCTCTCGCGGCGGAATCCGGGGTGTCACTCACTCGCTTCCCGCGAGAGTCGCTCAGCTAAACCGCCTTCTCGCGTCACTTACCTGGCTCTTGAAGCGCGGCGGCTGGGCGAATGCGCTCATGCGGATTCGAGAGGATCTTCCTCAGACGCCAGACTCAGCGATGTCTCTGCAACGCCGGCGAAGTGACCGCGCTGAATCGGTAGCGCCCAGTCAACAAGCTCTTGGATCTGTGCAGAGCCCGCCTGTCGTTGAGTATTTTCAGGACCGACCAGTGCCCGACCTCGCCGGCTTCCGCCATCATCAAAAAGTCCGCAGGTCTCGGCTACGCCAATCCTCGTGGCAAAGTGGTGCTAGGAGACGCCCCACCAGATCCCTGCGGCCAAGCATCCTAAGAGCCCCCAGCTCATGAGGATGGCACCGAGCCAGAACCAGATCGCCCCCCGCGTCGGAACCTCTCGCGTGTACCGGGTGGTCGCGCTCATGCCGTCACCCCTTCCCATTACCGACTTGCTCTCTGAGTGATGGGGAATGCGGGTGTCATCGTCCTCCTCGTGTCGGACAGTGCTGTTCTCCTTCCGAAGCCCGTAGGCCGACCCGAGGTTCTAGGTTACGACGTGGAGCATTCACTCAACGGAGGTGCGATATGTCCGAAGACACGGGAACGGATCGAGTTGCGAGCGACGAGATCGAGGACCCAGCTGGGGAAGAGGACATCGGGCCCGTCGAACAGGTCGTCGGTGACGACGAGAGCGGCTACGGCGGGGCTGGGCAGAGCGACTCAGGCGACGCTGACGAGATGCGTCCGGGAAGCGGGGTAAACCGCCCCCCGTCCGACGAGGACGAAGATCAGGCCGTCTGAAGGACGTCGGTACGTCTGGCCCGGATGTGCAGCCGGCCGGACGAGCAGTGTTCACGCCGCTCGTCCGGCCGGCCTCCCGTCTGACTAGGCGGTCGCCTTCTCCTTGGCGCCCGCCTTCGCGAGGCGCTTGCCGATCGTCTGCACCTTCGCGAGGGCTTTCTTCTCCTGCTCGAGATTCTTGCCGAGCAGCTCCGCGACGTCCGTCTCGCCCATCGCCTCAGCCATCGTGACGAGACCCTCGTACGCGGCGATCTCGTAGTGCTCAGTGCGAGCGGCGGCGCCGGTCAGGAACGAGTCGAGCACTTCCTGGGACGGCGACTCGTTGGCGACGAATTCGTCGTGCTCCTTCTTGATCCCGTCGATGCCCGGGCACTTCTCCGCTTTCGGCGTCTCGCCCAGCTTCTCGAACGCGGCTTCGACGTTCTTCACGTGCTGCCGCGTCTCCTCGAGATGCGCCTCGAAGCCGGACGCGAGCTCATCATCGGAGGCCTCTTCCTGCAGCTTCGGAAGCGCCTTTACGAGCGTTCGCTCCGCGTAGAGGATGTCGCCGAGCTCATGCATGAACAAGTCACGCGGGTCCTTCATTTCCGTAGACATTGAACCTCCTGGTCGTCGGGTCTCTACCAACGTGCCCGACTGCGTGACTTCCAAACGTCCGGCGCCCGATCTTTTCTCGATTGGTCGAGCGTGCTATCCGAAACGGGGAGAACAATCCCGTGTATCCCCACAACGCAGGCAAACCGTGAGGTCACGGAAACGAGCAACGGCCTGTCCGCCGAGTACCCGCGCGGAACCCCGTTCGTGGCCGTTATCTGTTTCTGGGTCGCGTCCCTGCTCGCGAGCTGGGTACTCGTGGGGTTCGTGGTCGCCGGGATCTGGTGGCTTTTCATCTGAGTCCGGTCGGTCATCCCTGACCCGAGGACGATTTCCGTCCAATCCTGGCCTTACACGGTGACCGTCTGCTCCATCTCCGCGGTCCACTCGCCTGCGACCGCAAGCGAGTTCATGCGCGCACGGTGGGTGAACACTTCCTGCGCAGCTTCCGCGTTCGCCGGATCGCCCGCCCAAGCCTCGAGCGCCGACGCCTGCAGCGCGCGGCCGTACGAGTAGGAAAGGACCCACGGGCCGCCGATCTGGTTGATCGCGTTCAGGTTCTCTGTCGCCTGAACCTCCGACTGGCCGCCGGACAGGAACACGATCCCGGGCACCGCAGCCGGAACGACTCCCTGGAAGCAGTTGACGGTTGCGTGGGCAATCTCCTCGGAGGTCGCCTGCTGAGCGCAACCCTTGCCGGAGACGACCATGTTCGGCTTGAGCAGAAGGCCCTGGAGGTCGAGGGCGTCCTCGTAGAGCGCATCGAACGTCTCGTGCAGCGTTCGAGTCGTGACCTCCCAACACTCGTCGAGCGTGTTGTCGGCGTCCATGAGCACCTCGGGCTCGACGATCGGCACGATGCCGGCCTCTTGGCAGAGCGCGGCGTAGCGAGCGAGAGCATGCGCGTTCGCGTGGATGTTTCCGTCGGTCGGGATGCCGTCGCCGATCGTGATCACCGCGCGCCACTTCGCGAAACGGGCGCCGAGGCTCCGGTACTCCTCCAGTCGGGCGCGGAGGCCGTCGAGTCCTTCCGTGACCTTCTCGCCCGGATAGCCGGCATGATCGTGCGCCCCGGTGTCCACCTTGATTCCAGGGATCACGCCCTTCGAGGCGAGCAGCTCGGCCAGCGACGTGCCGTCGTCCGCGCTCTGTCGGATCGTCTCGTCGTACAGGATCACGCCGCCGATCGAGTCCTCGATCCCGGGCGCCGTGAAGAGAAGCTGGCGGTAGAAGCGCCGGTTCTCCTCGGTCGACTCGACGTCGATCGAGTCGAACCGCTTCTTGATCGTCCCCGTGCTCTCGTCCGCCGCGAGGATGCCCTTGTGGTCGGCGACGATCGCGCGAGCGGTCTCGTGCAGCTCGTTCACGGCCATCAGCGCGCTCCTTTCATCAGGCTCTGGATCTTGGTCAAGGGGTGGGTGGCTGTGATGCGCCGGACAGTGCCGGAACGAGAGCGCATCACGAGGGACTCGGTCTCGACGTGGTCGCCCACCACGCGGACTCCGCGCATGAGCGCGCCGCTAGTGACACCGGTCGCGGCGACGAAGACATCCTCGCCCTTGACGAGGTCGTCGGTCGTCAGCACGCGGTCGATGTCGAAGCCGTCCTCGATCAGCCGGGCCCGCTCGACCTCGTTCCGCGGCCAGAGCTTCCCCTGCATCGCGCCGCCCAGGCATTTGATGGCCGCCGCGGAGATCACGCCTTCGGGCGTACCCCCGATCCCCATAAGCAAGTCCACACCCGTGCCCAGCTGAGCCGCCGCGATCGCTGGCGCGACGTCGCCGTCGCGGATGAGGTTCACGCGCGCTCCCGCCTCGCGGAGCTCGGCGATCAGGTCGACGTGGCGATCGCGCTCGAGCACGACGACGGTGAGATCGTTGACGGCCACGTGCTTCGCCTCCGCGACGCGCTCGAGGTTCTCCGTCGGCGTCGCGTCGATGTCGATCGCGTCAGCCGCCTCGGGGCCGACCGCGATCTTGTCCATGTAGAGGGCGGCGCCCGGAAAGAACAGCGCGCCGCGCTCGGCAACTGCGATCACCGCGATCGCGTTCGGCATGCCGAGGGCGGTCAGTCGTGTGCCCTCGAGCGGGTCGACGGCCACATCGACCTCGGGGCCCGTGCCGTCACCGACCTCCTCGCCGTTGTAGAGCATCGGCGCCTCGTCCTTCTCCCCCTCACCTATTACGACTATTCCGCGCATCGAGACGGTGTCGAGCATGAGCCGCATCGCATCGACGGCCGCCTGATCGGCGGCGATCTTGTCGCCGCGGCCGATCCAGCGCGCCGCGAAGGTCGCGGCCGACTCGGTCACGCGCACGAGCTCGAGCGCGAGATTCCGGTCGGGGATAGACCGATCGACGTCGCTCACGTCGTCCGATCCTACATCTGCTCCGGCGCCTCCACCCCGATCAGATCGAGGCAGCGCGCGACCAGTTGCTGAGTCGCGAGGCAGAGCGCGAGCCGGAACTTCTGGTTCTCGGAGTCGAGGACGCGGTGCTGGTGGTAGAAGCGGTGGAAGTCGTCGGCAACGCGGATCGCGTAGGTCGGGATCGCGTGCGGAATACGCCGTTCGGAGGCTTCGGCGGCGAGCACCGGGAACTCGAGCAATCGCTTCACGAGGTCGCGCTCTTCGCGTGCGAGCGCGCAACCCGGCGCGTCGAGATCGACGGCGATGCCCTCCTCCGCTGCCTTCCGCAGGATCCCGGCGATGCGAGCGTGCGCGTACTGGACGTAGTAGACCGGGTTCTTCTGCGTGCGCTGCTTCGCGAGATCGACGTCGAGCTCGATCGTCTGGTCATGGCTGCGAGAGACGAGGTACCAGCGCGCCGCGTCGACGCCGATCGTGTCCAGCAGGTCATCGAGGAAAGCCACGTCGCCCCGACGCTTGGACATCTTCCTCGCCTCGCCGGCCTCGACGAGATGCACAAGTTGGTAGATCAGCACCTCGAGCGAGTTGCGTGAGTGGCCGAGCATTTCGGCAAGGGCCTGCAGGCGGCCGACGTAGCCGTGGTGATCTGCGCCGAGCACGTACACGAGCCGGTCGAAGCCCTTCGCGTACTTGCGGCGGATGTAGGCCGCGTCAGCGGCGAAGTAGCCGGGAGTCCCGTCCGAGCGGATGAGCACGCGATCCTTGTCGTCGCCGTGCGCGCTCGTCCGCGCCCACACCGCATCGTCGTGCTCGTAGGTGTCGAGGAGCGCTATCGCCTCGGGAATCTCGCTCTCCACGTCGCTTTGCAGCACCCAGGTGTCGAAGTGAATGCGAAAGCGCTCGAGCGTCTCTTCGATCCGCGACAGCATCGGCGGGACGGGATCGCCGGGCAGGCTCGCCAGCTCGGCGATGTACTCGCCGCGGTAGCCGTCGTCCGGGGGCTCCTCGCCGCGCCGAAGTGCTTCGACAGAGGCGTAGAAGCGCTCCATCTGCGTCCCCGCGTCGTTGTAGTAGTACTCGCGCTCGACGTCGTGACCGGCAAATGACAGCAGCCGTGCGATGGAGTCGCCGTAGGCCGCGTTACGTGCGGTTGCCACCGTCAGCGGGCCGGTCGGGTTGGCGGAGACCATCTCGACCTGAATCCGCTCCGGATCGGCGGCTGTGCCCGCGCCGAAGGATTCGCCAACCCCGAGGATCTCCCCCAATGCCGCGACAAGCCAGGTGTCGGACATGTGCAGGTTGAGGAACCCGGGGCCTGCCGGCTCGGCCGCTTCGACGAGCTCGCGTCGAAGCGCCTCGGCCGCGAGGTCAGCGGCAATGTCGCGTGGAGGCCGTCCCTGCGTGGGCGCGAGCTTCAGCGCGACATTCGTCGCGTAGTCGCCGTGGTCGGCGTCACCTGGACGCTCGAGCACGACCGGCGCGCCGGCGATCTCGGTCAGCGCAGCGGCGAGGCGCGAGACGGGGTCGGTGACGGCCACGCCGCAATCGTAGGCGGCCGCTAGGCGAAGAGAGGCGGTCATGTGAGTTGACGGCCGCGGCCGCGAAGCGGACGCCTTCAGGGATTGTCGCGCGACCGGAATTCGCGCTAGCTGGCGGATTCCGGTCTTGCGCCAGGTACTACGCGAGCTCGGCGGTCTTGACGGACGGCGCCGAGCGGATCGGGACGACCACGCCGTCTCGGTGCAGCGCGTGCTGTACTTCCTCGCGCGCCTTGTAGATCCGCCACTTGACGGTCGCAAGGGTGACCTCGAGCGACTCGGCGATCTCCGTGTACGAGAGACCTACGACGTCGCGCAGCAGAAGCGCCATCTTCAGGTCGGGATTCAGCCGCTCCACCGACCGCCAAAGGGCGTCGATCGTCTCGGCGCGCTCGGCAGGAGCATCAACAACCTCGAGTGGAGGAATGTCCTCGAGCTGGACGACTGCTCGCGGGCGGCGCTCCAGCGCGCGGAGCTCGTCGAGCACCCGGTTCTTCGTCACCTGGAAGAGCCAGGTCGTGAACCGCGAGCGCAGCGAGAAGCCGGAGATACCCTGGAAAACGCGCAGGAAGACCTCTTGCGTGAGATCCTCGGCGAGGTTGCGGTCACCGGTCAGACGGACGATGTAATTGAAGACCGGCTGCTCGTATGTCCGCACGATGATCGCGAAGGCGCGCTCGTCACCACGCTGCGCCTTGCGCAGAACTCCGAGGTCTGGTTGTGGGAGTGACATGAATCGCGGCGAGTATAGAACGTTGTATGTAAGGGCTTTGTGCGAGAGCCTTTACAGGCCGGTTGCGAGCGACGTTCCCGATATGCCGTCCGGGACGGAAAGCCCGAGCAACGCGAGAATCGTAGGTGCGAGATCGGAGAGCTCGCCGTCCGCAGACAACGAAAACGCATTGTCGGTGAGGATCAGCGGCACGGGATTCGTGGTGTGGGCCGTATGCGGGCTCACCCCATCTGGTTCGAGCATTACCTCGGCATTTCCGTGATCGGCCGTTATCAAACACACGCCGCCCGCTTCCTCCACGCATGAGACCACCCTTCCCAGGCAGCGATCGGTCTCCTCAACGGCTCGGATGACCGCCGGAATCGAACCCGTGTGCCCGACCATGTCCGGATTGGCGAAGTTCACCACGGCGAATCGATAGCCGTCTCCGATCTCGGCGCAGAACCGCGTTGCAACCTCGTCAGCGGACATCTCGGGCGCGAAGTCGTAGCTCGGGACGTTGCGCGGGGAAGGGACGAGGATCCGTATCTCACCCTCCCACTCCCGCTCTTCCCCGCCGTTGAAGAAGTACGTCACGTGCGCGTACTTCTCCGTTTCGGCTGCGTGGAGCTGGCGTGCGCCGCTCCGCGCGAGCACCTCCGCGAGCGTGTCTTCGACGACCTGCTCCCCGAACGCAGCCGGGCACGGGAAGTCGGCGCGGTAGCGCGTCATCGTTGTCAGGTCGGCACCGGCTTCGAGCAGCCGCTGCGAGAGTTGACGCGCACGGTCGGGCCGGAAGTTGAAGAAGATCGCCGAGTCGTTCGCGGGGTCGAGTCGCGGCCGGCCGGACAACACCACGGGCTCGACGAACTCGTCCGTCACGCCGCGCGCTTGGCTCGCCTCGATTGCCGCGAGCGGATCGCCGGCGAGCTCCCCCTCACCGGCGCAGATCGCGAGGAAGGCACGGTCAGTTCTCTCCCAACGGCTGTCGCGGTCCATCGCGTAGTAGCGGCCACAGACCGTCGCGATGCGGTCACGGGGTAGCTCGGCGAGATCGCGCGCGGCTGCGTGCGGAGAAACGTCGCGCCCGTCGGTGAAGGCATGAATCCAGGTGCTCCGGCCCATTTCCTCGCTCGCAGCCAGCTCGAGCAGGGCGCGGAGATGGTCGATGTGCGAGTGGACACCCCCGTAGGACACGAGGCCGAGCAGGTGGACCTGGCCCCCGCGCTCGCGCGCTCTGCGAAAAGCGCCTTGCAGCGCCTCGTTCGTGAAGAAGGAGCGATCCTGAATCGCGACGTTCACGCGCATCAGGTCCTGGAAGAGAATGCGCCCCGAGCCGATGGTGAGGTGCCCCACCTCCGAGTTGCCCATCTGCCCCGGAGGCAGTCCCACAGCTTTCCCGGACGCCTGCAAGGTGGTGTGCGGATAGCGGTCCCAGAGGGCATCGAAGACCGGGGTATCGGCCAGCTCGACGGCGTTCCCGCGCCCAGGCCGAGCGAGGCCCCACCCGTCCAGGATGACGAGCGCGACGAGGTCGCTCACTCGCCTGCGATTTCGGCGGCCGCGAGGCAGATCGCCTCGAACGACTGCGCGTCGAGCGACGCGCCCCCGACGAGCGCGCCGTCCACGTCCGGCTGGGAGAGGAGCGTTCGAGCGTTTTCCGCGTTCACCGAGCCTCCGTAGAGCACGCGTGTCGGATGCAGCGACTTGATGAACGCATGTGCCTCCTGCGCGATCTCGGACGACGCGGTTCGCCCGGTCCCGATTGCCCACACCGGCTCGTAGGCGATCACGAGCCGTTCGTGCTCGGGTATCGCCCCGATCTGGAGCTCGAGCACGGCTTCGGTTTCCTCGGCCTCGCGGTCGGCCTCGGTCTCTCCGACGCACGCGATGACCGCGAGACCCGCCTCGAGCGCCGCCTCCGCTCGTTGGCCCACCGTGTCGTCGGTCTCGCCGAAGCGCTGGCGGCGTTCCGAGTGGCCGACGATCGCCCCCTTCACCCCGAGTTCGAGCAGCATCGGGGCCGACACCTCGCCCGTGAACGCGCCTTCGAGCTCCCAATGCACGTTCTGGGCGTAAACGCTGACGTTGCTTCCCTCTCCGAGGCCTTGGATGGTCGCCTGGAGCGATACGAACGGAGGACAGACGACGACGTCAACCCCGGACGAGCGATCATCGAGACGTGTGATCTGCGCAGCGAACTCGCGCGCCTGATGTGCACCCTTGAACATCTTCCAGTTGCCTGCGATCAGCATCGTGGCGATCTTAGGTGACGCGGCTGTTAGCCTCGTGCGCGATGAGTATCGAGCCCTGGGAGCAGCGCTTTCGCGCGCCTGTTTCCTTCTTCCCGGAGTGGTCTCCGCGGGCTCCGGATCGCGTCGTGTTCGCCTCGAACCAATCCGGCGTCTGGCAGGTTCACGCCTGGGACGCCGCCTCCGGGAAGCGCCGCCAGGTCACCGATCACCCGGTCGGCGTGATCGACGGGACGCCGGCCCTCGACGGGGAAGAAGTGATCTGGTTTCAGGACGAGAGTGGCGACGAGTCCGGTCGCTGGCTCGTGCAGGCGTTCGGCGGAGGCGAGACCCGCGCATTGCTGGAAGGCATTCCGCACGGGTGGAGCGAGGGGTTGGCGCAGGCGTCGGGCATCATCGCCGCCGGTCTCAGCGACCGCGACGGGTTCGCGGTGTACGTCTCGCTCGAGGGAGCCGACGCCCACGAGGTCTACCGCTCGACTGAGTCCGTTCGCCTTAGCAGCGTCGACGAGGGCGGGTTCCTGCGCGGTGCTCTGTCTGCCGACGGCTCGCTCCTCTGCCTCGAGCACGCCGAGCACGGAGACCTGATCCATCCGGCATTGCGAGTCATCGACCCGCGTACCGGCGGGACTGTCGGCGAGCAGCTCGACGAGGGAATGTCGCTGGTGGCGAAGTGCTGGTCGCCGGTTGCCGGCGACCAACGGCTGGCATTCGACCACGAGCGGGACGGCGAGGGGCGACCCGGGCTCTGGGATCTCTCGAGCGGCGAGCGACACGATCTCCGGGTTGAGTTGGAAGGTTCGGTCTTCGTCCACGACTGGTGGCCGGACGCCTCAGCCTTGCTGCTGGTCAACCGCTTCGAGGGTCGTGACCGGCTCTGCCGATACGAGGTAGAGACCGGCGAGCTAGAGCCGCTTCCGACCGAGCCTGGCGTGATCCTGAAAGCGCGCGTTCGCCCCGACGAACGGGTGTGGCTCACACACGAGCAGGGACACCGGCAGCGGTTGCTCCTCGACGACACCGGCGTGGAAGTCGTCGCATTGGACGGGGAGCGGGCGCCGGCCGGCCGTCCGTACCAGTCTTGGAACTTCGAGAACCCGCACGGACAGCGCGTCAACGGCTTCTACGTCACGCCGGACGACTCGGCCGCCCAGCCGTTCCCGGTGATCATGTTCGTCCACGGCGGTCCCACCTCGCTCGACCTCGACCGCTGGCAGCCGGAGGTGCAGGCCTACGTCGACGCCGGGTTCGCGGTGGGGTTGGTGAACTACCGCGGGTCGATCGGCTATGGGCGCGAGTGGCGTGACACCCTGATCGGCAATATCGGCGGGCCGGAGCTCGAAGACGTGAACGCGGGCCTCCGGGACCTGGTCGACCGAGGCATCGCCGATCCCACCCGCGCGGTGATCGCCGGGTGGTCGTGGGGCGGCTACGTCACGCTGCTCGAGCTCGGCAAGCATCCGGATCTTTGGGCCTGCGGGATGGCCGGAGTTCCGGTCGCAGACTACGAGGACGGGTACGAGGAGCTCTCTCCACTCCTACAGGCGTACGACCGCGCGCTTCTGGGCGGAGCCGAGCCGAAGGACGTTCCCGAGCTCATGCGCGAACGCAACCCGATCAACTTCGCGGACGACGTCCGCGCGCCGGTGCTCTTCGTCATCGGGAGGAACGACAGCCGCTGTCCCTACCGGCAGGCCATGCGCTACGTGGAGAAGCTGGAGGCGCGAGGCCATCCGCACGAGGTCTACGTCTTCGAGACCGGCCACGGCTCCTTCGACGTCGACGAACGGGCGCGGCAGGTGTCCATGATCCGCGACTTCTTCGCCCGCCATGTGGCGGGTGTCGCGCTCATTCGCTAGGGATCGCGGCCACGCCGGGGAGCTCCTTGCCCTCGAGGAGCTCGAGCGAGGCGCCGCCGCCGGTCGAGACCCAGGAGACATCGTCGGCGAGGCCGAGCTCCTGCAATGCGCGCACCGAGTCTCCTCCGCCGACGACCGTGTAACCCTCCACACCGGCCACTGCGTGAGCCACGGCTTTCGTGCCCTCGGCGAACTGCGGCCACTCGAAGACTCCCATCGGCCCATTCCAGAAGACCGTTCGCGCGCCGCCGATCTCCTTCGCGAACCGCTCGCGCGTCTCAGGGCCGATGTCGAGGCCGAGCCAACCTTCGGGGAGCGCGTCGAACGCCGTCACCCTCGTCGCCGCGTCCTCCTCGAACGCCGACGCCGCCACGACATCGTCCGGGAGGACTGCCTCGTAGGGCAACGGGTTCTCGTCGCGGAGCTCCTCGGCCATCTTCCCGCCGATCAGCACGGCATCCGCGCGCTGGCCGAGGTTGACGAGCACGCCGAGCTTGTCGTCGACTTTCGCCCCGCCTGCCACGAGGACGAAAGGTCTTTCGACGTCGGCCAGCAAGCGGCCGAGCATCTCCAGCTCCTGCTCGAGAAGGAGCCCGGCGAAGGCGGGCAGCAGCTCCGCAACGCCTACCGTCGAGGCGTGCGCGCGGTGCGCCGAGCCAAAGGCGTCCAGCACGAACACGTCCCGGCCCTCGGCGAGTCGTTTTGCTGTCTCAGGGTCGTTCTTCGTCTCCCCTTGATCGAAGCGGGTGTTCTCGAGCACGCGCACACGATCGTCCGAGAGGAGCTCGCGCAGACGCGCGGCGACCGGAGCGATCTCGAACTCGGGATCGGGCCCCTCTGGCCGGCCCAGGTGCGAGCAGACGACTACCTCCGCCGCGTCGCTGTCGAGCAGATGGCGCAGCGTCAGGAGGGACGCCTGGATCCGTGTGTCGTCGGCGACACGGCCGTCCTCGAGCGGGACGTTGAGGTCGGAGCGGACGAGAACGCTCTTGCCCGCGACGTCCGCGGTGCGGACGGAACGGGGCGCGCCTCTCAAGGAAGCAGCTTCCCGATCAGGTCGACGAGCCGACAGCTGTAGCCCCACTCGTTGTCGTACCAGCCGAACACCTTGACTGTGCTCCCTTGCACCATCGTCAGCTCGCTGTCGAAAACGCACGAGTAGGGATTGCCGTTGACGTCGGTCGAGACGATCGGGTCGTCCGCGTAGTAGAGGAAGCCCTCGAGCGGACCGCTTTCCGCCGCTTCCCGAAAGGCGCCGTTGACCTCGTCCACGCTTGTCTCGCGTCCGAGAGTCACGACGAAGTCAGTCAGCGAACCGGTCGCGACTGGAGCGCGCACCGAGATCCCGTCCACCTTCCCCTGCAGCTCTGGGAGAACGAGCCCGATCGCCTTCGCGGCGCCGGTCGAGGTCGGGATCAGGTTGATCGCCGCCGCGCGCGCGCGCCGCAAATCCTTGTGCGGGAAGTCGAGGATCACCTGATCGTTCGTGTACGCGTGGATCGTGGTCATGAAGCCGCTCTGGATCTCGCCGAGCTCGTGCAGCACCTTCGCCAGCGGTGCGACGCAGTTGGTCGTGCACGACGCGTTCGAGACGATGTGGTGGGACTCGGAGTCGTAGACGTCGTCGTTGACGCCGAGCACGACTGTGAGATCCGGGTCGGTCGCGGGAGCGGAGATGACAACCTTCTTGGCGCCGGCATTTAGGTGCTTCTGCGCGCCTTCGCGGTCGGTGAAGAATCCGGTCGACTCGAGTACGACGTCGACCTCGAGATCGGACCACGGTAGGGCTCCGGGGTCGCGTTCGGAGAGAATCTGGATCTCCTCGCCGGCCGCGCGCAGCACTCCGTCCGCGAGCTCGACGTCGCCGGGGAACGGCCCGAGGTTCGAGTCGTAGCGGAGCAGGTGCGCCATCGTCTTCGCATCGCCGAGATCGTTCAGCGCGACGACCTCGAGGTTCGAGTCGCGCTCGCTCTGTGCCCGGAAGAAGTTCCGCCCGATACGGCCGAACCCGTTGATTCCGACGCGAATGCCCATGCGCTCTCCTCCGTGTCGTTTGTGGCCGACTGCTGCTCGAGTCTAACGAGGCATGCTCGCGCCAACGCCGCTCGCCAGCTCCTCTAGCCGGTGCAGCCGCCGGTGGACTGCTGCTCTGGTGACCGGTGGGTCGGTGCGGGCGGCGAGCTCGCGCAGCGACTCCGTCGGATGGTGTAGACGGAGTTCGGCGACCTCGCGCAGGGGTGCCTCGAGCCGTTCGATCCTGCCCGCGGCTTTGAGCCTCCGAACGGCCTCGAGCTGGAGCTGCGCCGCCTTGCTCGTGCGAACGAGATTCGCGTGATCAGCGTTTGCTCGGCGGTTCGCATGGCCACTCGTCGCCGTCACGACGGCCCGTTCCTCGAGGGCGAGGACTGCTTCTGCGGCACCCGCGAGCGCCAGCACGGACTCGATCGAGTCCCAGCTCTTCGCGTACGCGGCGGCGTAGGTCGGGCGCTCGACGATGCTCAGCTGCGTGTCCGATGCCCCCGCGAGCTCGCTGAGCAACGTCGCGGATTCGATGGCCGCAGTGCGCAGCTCCAGGTGCGGTGAGCGGTGAGCCGACAGCGATCCGCCGCCCAGGAACGCGCCACGGAGGTACGCCGAACGACAGCAGGCGCGCGCGATGACCCGACGCGGTGGGCGTTCGAGCGGCCGCCCGCCCCGGTCGAGGACACCCGCGGCCGCAAAGATGCGGAGCGCCTCGTCGGAGCCTTCGACGTGCAGCTGGAAGCGGGTCGCCCGGTCGAACGCGCGCCGGCGATAGGTGCGGATCTCGGAGCGGATCTCCACATCGCGCAGAAGACTGAACGCGCGCCGCGCCGCGGCCCCACTTGCGAGATCGAGGTGAAGCGCCCACTTCCCTTTCCCCCGAAGGTGGAGGTTGCCCGCCGAGTGGAAGAGCGCAGACAGCTCGGCTAGGCGGTCGCACGCGCGAACGGGCGCGATACGCGCAAGCTCCTCCCGGATGTCCTCGGACGTCACAAGCGCACTCCCTCGAGCGCAAGCAAACGCCGCTTGACCTCGATGCCCGCCGTGCCGTAGCCGCCGATACCGGCTGCGCCGACGACCCGATGACAAGGGATCAGGAACATGAAGCGGTTGCCGGCACAGAACGTGCCCACCGCTCGGGCGGCGCCGGGATACCCCGAGAGCGACGCCAACTCGCCGTAGCTCACGATCTCTCCCCGTCGAACCTCCCGAAGGGCGTCCCCAACTGAACGTTGAAAGGGTGTCATCCAGTCGAGATCGAGAGGAACGTCCGCGAGCGACAGGTCGTGGCCTGCGAGAAACGCCGTCAAACGATCGACGAGCTCCGCGTGATCGGTCGTGCTCGCGTCAACTGGTGTGTCGTAGCCGAAACGAAACTCGTGGGCGAGCACGAGGCGGTCGTCGGTCCAGAGCTCCCCCACGCCCCAACCGGGCACCACGTACTGTGTCCTCTCCGCTCGCAAGGTCATCGATCGTAGAATCGTGACATGAGCGCTCCCGGCATCTTCACTCCTCCCCCGCCCGTCAACGAGCCCATCAAGTCGTACGCGCCCGGCTCTCCCGAGCGTGAGGAGCTGAAGAACCGCCTCCGGGAGATGGAAGGCGAGCGTATCTCGATCCCGCTGGTGATCGGCGGCAAGGACATCGCCACCGACGACACCTTCGAGGCGATCATGCCGCACAGGAAGGCCCACGTCCTCGCCGCGGTGAGCAAGGGCGGCGCCGAGAACGTGCAGCAGGCCATCGATGCAGCCCGCGCCGCGCACGTCGACTGGTCACGCACGCCCTGGCACGAGCGAGCGGCCGTCTTCCTCCGCGCCGCGGAGCTGCTCTCCGGCCCCTGGCGGTCCACGCTGAACGCCGCGACCATGCTGAACCAGTCGAAGACCGCGCACCAGGCCGAGATCGACGCGGTTTGCGAGCTGATCGATTTCTGGCGCTACAACATCGAGTACCTCGTCCGCATCTACTCCGAGCAACCGTACTCGCCGACCGGAACCTGGAACCGGATGGAGTACCGGCCGCTCGAGGGCTTCGTCTTCGCGGTGAGTCCCTTCAACTTCACGGCGATCGGCGGCAATCTCTCGTCCGCGCCGGCGCTCATGGGAAACACAATCGTGTGGAAGCCGGCCTCGACGGCGTCGCTCTCCGCGTACTACCTCATGCGGCTGCTGCAGGCGGCAGGCCTTCCGGACGGTGTGATCAACCTCGTGCACGGCTCCGGCGCGACGATCGGGAACGCAGCACTCGCGAGCCCCGAGCTTGCGGGAATCCATTTCACCGGCTCGACCGACGTCTTCAACGGCATGTGGAAGATGGTCGGCACGAACGCCGGCTCGTACCGCAACTATCCGCGAATCGTCGGCGAGACAGGCGGCAAGGACTTCATCCTCGCGCATCCCTCCGCCGACGCGGAGGCGGTCGCGACCGCGGTGGTTCGCGGCTCTTTCGAGTATCAGGGACAGAAATGTTCGGCGGCGTCGCGTTTGTACGTGCCCTCCAACCTGTGGCCGGAAGTGAAGGAGCGGCTGGTCGAAGACGTGGGCTCGATCAAGATGGGCGATGTCGCCGACTTCGAGAACTTCATGGGCGCCGTGATCGACGCAAGCGCGTTCAAGACGCACGCGAAGGCGATCGAGGAGGCTCGCTCGGCCGGCGCCGAGATCGTCGCCGGAGGCTCGACGGACGACTCCGAGGGGTACTTCGTCTCCCCAACCGTGATCGCCACCGACGACAAGGGCTTCCGGCTCCTCCGAGACGAGCTCTTCGGCCCCATCATCACGACCTACGTCTACGACGAGAAGCGTTGGGACGAGACGCTCGAGCTCGTTGACGAGACGGCGCCTTACGGTCTCACCGGCGCGGTCTTCGCCACCGAGCGCTCGGCGATCGCGGAAGCCGAGGACGCTCTCCGTTACGCCGCCGGCAACTTCTACGTGAACGACAAGCCGACCGGCGCGGTCGTCGGACAGCAGCCGTTCGGTGGCTCCCGCGCGAGCGGGACGAACGACAAAGCGGGCTCGATGTGGAACCTGATCCGCTGGGTGTCCCCCCGCACGATCAAGGAGACGTTCGTCCCGCCGACCGACTACCGGTACCCCTCCCTCGGGTCCGACGGCTAACGGACACTGACACGCGGTGACCCGCGTCCTCGATGGGATCGACGCCTTCCTCGATCAGCTCGCGGCGATCGACCCGCTGCCCGCGTTCGTTGCACTTTTCTGCCAGCTCGCCAAGCTCACGTGTACGAGCCAGGCGTGGAGGAACATCCTCGTCGCGGCCTACCCGGACCGCGAGATTCCTCGGCGCTCGATCCTCGGCGCTTACGTCTCCGGCATCGGAATCAACGCCATCATCCCGGTTCGTGCGGGGGACGCGGTGCGCGTCGTCCTCGCCCACCGGGCGATCCCGGATTCGAGCTATACGACGGTCATCTCGAGCACGCTCGTGCTCTCGATCTTCGACATCGCGGCCGCTTCCACGCTACTCATCTGGGCAGCGGTGTCACTGGACGAGCTGCCTGGCATCGGAGAGCTGCCCCGTCTTCGCAGCTTCGACTTCGCATGGTTGCTCGACCATCCGCTGGCCGCGGAGCTCATCCTGGCGACGATCCTGATCGCGCTGGTGATCCTCGCCATCTGGATCCACGGTCACGTGTTCGACTTCGGGGAGCGGGTGAAGCAGGCCTTCTCGGTCGTGCGCGACCCCGCGGCGTACTTCGGCTCGGTGGCGATCTGGCAGGCGGCGGACTGGAGCCTGCGTCTCGTCACGGTCTGGTTCATGCTCGACGCGTTCGATATCCCGCAATCGATCCAGAACGTGCTGCTGGTGCAGGTGTCGTCGAGCCTTGCGACGCTTCTTCCGCTCACTCCCGGCGGCCTCGGCACGGAGCAGGCGTTCCTCCTCTACGTGTTCGGGGGCACAGTGCCGGGCGCGCCGCTCCTTGCGTTCAGCGTCGGGATGAGGCTCTTGCTCATGGCGACGAACGTCGTCGCGGGATTCACGGCGCTCACGCTCACGCTGCGGACAGTCAACTTCCGGGGAGTGCTGAAGAGCGCCAAGGACGCGCGGGCGCCGTAATTCAGGACGGTCCCGCTTTGTGGAGCTGCGCGTACAGAGTCCGCGCGGTCTTCGGCGGCAGCCCGGGCACGCCTTCGAGCTCCTCCTGCGAAGCGTCGAGGAAGCGCTCGACCGAGCCGAAGTGCCTGAGGATGGCGCGCCGCCTCGCGGGGCCGACACCCGGTAGGCCCTCGAAGATCGTCTCCATCGACTTCGTCCCTCGTTTCTGGCGGTGATAGCGAAGCGCGACGCGGTGGGCCTCGTCGCGGATTCGCTGCAGGAGCTGGAGCGCAGGGCTGTGGAGCTCCAACCTAATCGGAACGGCGGAGCCGGGGACGAACACCTCCTCCTCGCGCTTGGCCAGCGAGATCACCGCAACGCGCGGAAGGTCGAGCTCGTCCATCGCCGCAAGCGCTGCGGCCAGCTGGCCTCGTCCCCCGTCCACGACAACGAGATTCGGCGTCCGCGAGAAGCTCTCGTCCGGCTCGCCTTCGCGGGCCCGGGCGAAGCGGCGGGAAATCACCTCGCGGATCGCGCCGACGTCGTCCTGCCCGTCAAGCCCCCGCATCGCGAAGGTGCGGTAGTGGGCGTTCTTCGAGCGGCCGTCGACGAATACGACCATCGAGGCGACGATCGACTCCCCTTGGATGTTCGAGACGTCGAAGCACTCGATCCGGAGTGGGAGGCTCTCCAGGTTCAGGCACTCGCGAAGCTGTTCGAGCGCGGTTACGCGGCGCAGCCGCTCGGCCTCGCGAGTGGCGGAGTCCGCCTCCAACGCAACGCGCGCGTTCTCGGTCGCGAGCTCGACGAGACGGCGCTTTTCTCCACGCGACGGCGCGCGGACCTCGACGCGCGACCCGCGGCGCTCAGAGAGGAACTCGGCGATCGCCTCGGTTCCCTGTGTCCCGACGGGAACGAGCACCTGAGGCGGGATGCTTGGGGTGGCGCCGTAGTACTCGACTACGAATGCCTCGAGCACCGACAGCTCATCCTGGTCGACGACGTTCTCCAGATGGAAGCCGTAGCGGTCGATCATCCTCCCGTCGCGGAGAGGAAATACTTGCACCGCGGCGCGATCGCCCTCCACGGCGAGCCCGATGACGTCGACGGTCCCCACCGCGCGCTTGTCCGCCGCCTGCCGCTCGGCGAGATGCCTGATCGCGAATAGGCGGTTCCGGTACCTGGCCGCCTCTTCGAAGCGCTCGTCTCGAGCGGCGTCCTGCATCCGCGCGTCCAGCTCACGCTGGATCGGCGCCGTATCCCCGGAGAGGAAACCGATCACGCCCTCGACGATCTCGCCATAGTCCTCCGCGGAGATCTCGTTCACGCACGGTGCGAAGCAGCGATCAATATGGAAGTCAAGACAGGGAATTCCAGAGTGGCGGCCGGGGCGCGGCCCTTCGCAGGGTCGAAACTTGAAAACGCGATTCAAGACGTCGAGCGTCTCCCGAACCTTCTTGGCATTCGCGTACGGCCCGAAGTAGACGGTGCCCCGCCGATGCCGTTCCCTCGTGAACATGACGCGCGGGAACTCGTCGGCGAGGGTGACTGCGATGTATGGGAACGACTTGTCGTCTCGTAACCGGATGTTGAACGGCGGCCGGTAGCGTTTAACCAGGTTCTGCTCGAGGTGAAGCGCCTCCGCCTCGTTTCGCGTGACGATGACCTCGACGTCCGCGATCCGGTCCGCGAGCTGCGCGATCGTCGCGCGACCGTCGCTGCGCTGGAAGTAGCTGCGCACGCGCGGGCGCAGCGACTTCGCCTTGCCGACATACAGCGCGTCTCCCTGCTCGTCGCGAAAGACGTACACGCCGGGCTTACTCGGAAGCCCGGCAAGCGTTCCTTCAAGGTTTTCACGCATTCCGTAGCTAGCGTATCCCCATGCGTCGAACCCTCCTGACGGCCTGCGGAGCGCTGCTTGCGCTCGTCGCGCCGGGGGTTGCCGAAGCCGGGCCAGGCCTGACGGTGGGCGCCGTGGAGGACGATGTGCGCCTTTCCTCACCCGTCGAAGCCGAGGCGCGCATGGCGCTCTTCCGGGTGTCCGGCTTTCGCGCGGTGCGAGTGACGAGCTTCTGGCAACCCGGCCAGACGAAACCATCAGACACAGAGCTCGGCATTCTCGGAAACGTCGCCGAGGCCGCTTCCCGCAACGGAGTGCGTCTCTACGTGACGGTCATGCATCCCGGCTCTCGGACGACCCCTTTGACGGACGAGTCACGCGGCGAGTTCGCGGCCAACGCGGCCGCGCTCGTGCGCGCGGTTCCCGGTGCGCGCCACGTCATCGTCGGGAACGAGCCGAATCTGAACCGCTTCTGGCTCCCGCAGTTCGGTCTCGACGGCTCCAGCGTCTCGGCTCCTGCGTACCTCGCGCTGCTCGAGCGGACCTACGACGCGCTCAAAGCCGTCTCCCCTGGCGTGCGGGTCTACGGCGGCGCCCTCTCGCCGCGCGGCAGCGACCGGCCGGGCGGATCGCGCCCGACCCACTCACCGACCAAGTTCATCCAGGACCTAGGGCTCGCATATCGCGCGAGCGGGCGCGACCGGCCAGTAATGGACGCGTTCTCCCTCCATCCGTTCCCCGACAACTCGAGCCAGCCGCCGACGACCGCGCATCCCTTGACGACGACGATCGGGATCGCGGACTACGGCAAGCTCGTCGCGCTCCTCGGGCAGGCCTTCGACGGCACCGCCCAGCGCGGCTCTCAGCTTCCCGTCCTCTACGCGGAGTTCGGAATCGAGTCGCAGATCCCGGACGGGAAGGCGGCCCTCTACACCGGCTCCGAGCCGGCAGTGACGCGACCCGTCGACGAGGCGACCCAGGCTGCGTACTACGAGCAGGCGCTCGCCCTGTCGTTCTGCCAGCCGACCGTCGAAGGGATGCTGCTCTTCCTCTCTCGCGACGAGAGAGCGCGCGCCGGTTGGCAGTCGGGAGTCCACTACGTGGACGGCACGGCGAAGACCAGCCTGCCGCGCGTGACGGAAGCGCTCGACCGCACGACCGGTGGCTCGATCGTCCGCTGCCCCGGAGTCGAGCTTACGGTCCGACCGGACTTCCTCCGCTTCGGAACGCGCGCCGCAGCCAAGCGCGGCGTCTTCCGCGCAAGCCTTCGCTGCAATCTCGACTGCGTCTACCTGGTACGCGTGGAGCGGGCGTCTACGCACTCGACAAAGCTCGTGAAGCGAGGCCGCCTCGAGGTTGGAGAGCTCGCGAGAATCGATCTCGGCCCGCGGCGCCTCGGCCCCGGCGAGTATCGCTACACGCTCCGCCTCGTGCACCCGGTCAATCCGGCTCCGCCGACGCTCCGCCAAGGCCCCGTCTTCAGCCTGCCGTAGCTCTCTAGTAGCGGTGCTCCAGCCGCCAGACGCGGACGACGACATAGGCGCACGCAGCCAGCACGAGGATGAGCGCGAGCGCGTCGCGACCGGGGGCGCCGAGGCCGACCGCCATCCCGATCGCCACTACCGCGAGGATGATCGCGGCGTAGAACAACCTGCGGTTCTGCTCCGACCACGCCTCCAGGTCTCCCCGCCGCTCGCGCCAGAGCAGGAAGAGGAAGAAGGCGATCGCAAGGAAGAACGCAATCCGGAGGAGTCCTCCAACCGTGGCGAGGACCGGCTCGAGAGACAGAACCACGACCACCACCGCGATCAGCGCAACGATCCCGAGGCCGCGGACGAGGGGCGGGATGCGGACCCAGAGCCGTCTCATCAGCCGGTCATGAACGCCCGCACGGCGAGCGCGCCGGCGAGCAGCGTCGTCCCTGCAAACCAGAGGAGCCGCTTCGGTCCGTCGGTGGGTGCGTAGAACCATGGCGACAAGACGACTCCGAGGGCGATCGCGCCGTACGCGTAGTGGAGACGATCTGGAGCACGCCGCCCGTCCGAGAGCAGGAGCAGCCCCACGGCTGCCTGCCCGATGAGAACGGTCTGTGCGAGGGCGAGCGCGTGCGCGACGGTCGCTCCGGCGCTTCCACGCCGATCCGCGACAAAACCGAGCACCGCAGCGCCGACGCAAACACCGAGCACCGCGACAGCCAGGACCACATGCACGGCTACCATCGCGCGCACCCTAGATGTTTGATCGGGAATTGATGCGCAGTCGGGGACGTTCACGACCAAGCCGGGCGACGCACTCTCTCGTCGTGCAGGCTAGTAAGCCTGGCCGGGGAGGGAGGGTGGCGATCCGGCGCAGCGTCGTGGGCGTCATCCGGCCCGCCGTGAATTTCCGATCAAACATCTAGCGAGGAGAAATCTTGATCGAGGAAGGACAGGCAGCTCCCACCTTCAGCCTCCAGAGCGACTCGGGCGAGGAGGTCTCACTCGAGTCGCTGCGCGGAAAGCCGATCGTTCTCTACTTCTATCCCAAGGACGACTCGCGATCAACGAAAAACAGCCAGCTGTTACGGGCTGGAAGGTCGAGCGCGGCAAAGAGGCATAATCGTCGCCAGTGAACAGAGGATCTCGGCCGGGCGCCCGAACAAGTGAAGGTGTTGCCTGGGCGTGGGAACGGCTCGAGCGCGGAAACGTCGGCTCTCAAACGACCATCCTCGAGCTCGTTGACCCGCGGGCCGGCGAGTCTGTTCTGGACATAGGGACGGGATCCGGCGGTTCGGCCCTGCTCGCTGCGCGGACCGGCGCGCGGGTCACAGGAATCGACATTGCGGAGGACGGGATCGAACGTGCTCGTGCCCGTGCGGCGGAAGACGGGCTCGACGTCCGCTTCGATGTCGGCGATGCG
>JACDCN010000327.1 GCA_013817555.1 Actinomycetota bacterium | reverse complement strand
ATCTTCCGGCGGGCATCTACCACTTCGGCGCGCACGACTTCGCGCTTCGGTGCCTGCGTGTCGGTGACTACCGGGGCGCGCTCATCGAGGCCGCCGGCGGCGAGCCGTCGCTGGCTCGGGCGCCGGTCGTTGTCGCGAGCGCCTCGACGTACTGGCGCAACGCCTGGAAATACCGGGAGCGAGCCTACCGCCACGCCTTCTGGGACGCTGGAACGCTCCACGCGAACCTGCTCGCCGTGGCCGCCGCTCAGGGACTCGCACCCAAGATCGTCGCAGGCTTCGCGGATCGGGACGTCGAGCACCTTCTCGGACTGGACCCGGCTCGGGAAGGGGCTCTTGCCCTCGTTCCGCTCGGGAGCACGGCCGAGCCGCCACCGCCTGCGCCGGACGCCCCCGTGCTGAACCTCGAGACCGAGCCGCTGTCTTCGAGAGAGATCGACTACCCGGCAATCCGCGAGATCCACAGCGCGTCGAGCCTCGAGCACGGGGAGGAGGTCGCACGCTGGGGCCGCGTGGTCCTTCCCCGTCCGGAACCAGATCCCCTGAGCGAGCTCTTTCCCCTTCGTCCGCTCGCGGAGGCGGACTGGCCGACCGAGCCGCTCGAGAGCGTCATTCTCCGCCGGGGCTCGACGCGTCGTTTCGACGTCTCGCGCTCGCTCACCTTCGAAGAGCTCTCCACCGCGCTCGCCGTCGCGACCACCTCGATTCCAGCGGACTTCACGCAAGAACCGGAGTCGAGCCTGCTCGACCTCTACGTGATCGCACACGCGGTCGAGGGTCTGCCGCCCGGTGCCTACTACCTCCGGCGCGCGGAGCGGGCGCTCGAGCTCCTCAAGGAAGGCGAGTTTCGTGCGATCGCGGGCCGACTCGGCCTCTTCCAAGAGCTTCCGGCCACTGCCGGGGCGAACGTCTACTGCCTCGCGGATCTCGAGCGGGTCCTCGCCCGGTTCGGTAATCGCGGCTATCAGGCCGCTCAGCTCGAGGGGGGAATCGTCGGCGGCCGCCTCTACCTCGCCGCCTACGCACTTCGTTTCGGCGCCACCGGACTCACCTTCCTCGACGACGAGGTTACGGAGTTCTTCTCCCCTCACGCAGAAGGGAAGAGCGTGATGTTCCTGACGGCGCTCGGCTGCACCGTTCGACGGAGCCCCGCCCCGCGGAGCGCCCAAACTGTTGAGTGATGCTGCTCGTCGCGCGCTCCTACTTGCGGTCTTCCTCCTGCCGGTGTGGAGCACAGGATCGCCAGTCGCACAGGCCTCATGATCATCGGGGAGGTGGGTAACCATGTTGACGACGGGCTCGTCCTCGTCGAGGCGGGCGTGGAGCTCCCCGAGCACGGCCCGGACGACGCTGCACCCTAGAGTCGTGGAATGAAGCGCCACCCCGCCCTGATCCCGCTCTCGCGCGACCATCACAATGGACTCGTGCAGGCAGTGCGGCTGCGCCGTGCTGCCGTGGAAGGAGATGCTTCTGCTCGGCTTGCGGCGGCCAGAGAGTTCGGGGAGTTCTTCAGGAACGAGGAGCGTGTCCACCTTCGGGACGAGGAAGAAGAACTCTTCCCGCTTTTCCTCAGGCACGTCCCGTCGCAGCCTGCTCCCTTCCGCGAGGCACGCGTCCAACATGTGCAGCTCCAAGGGTTCGCTCGCAAACTCGAAATCGCCGTGGCGGCCGGCATCGTCGATCGAGAGACGCTGGCTGCGGCGGGAGAGCTGCTTGATGCACACATCCGGCTTGAGGAGCGACAGCTCTTTCCGCTGATCGAGGAACTCGTGCCAGACGACGAGCTCCGGAGGCTCGGGCTCGCCGACAGGGACGCGACCTGCGCCGTTCGGCGCCCGCCCCTCACGAGCTAGTCGTAGCCGAGTTGCAGGGCGCGGCCGTCGAACAACGGGTCGGCTACGTCGGCGCCGAGTCGTTGGGCGATCGCCTCGCGGGCGACGTCGAGCACCGGCAGCCGCCCGGCCCCATGGGCGTCGGACGCGACGAGCGAGACCGTGCCCTCGCCGAGGAGCCACCACGCGATGCGCTCGGCCGTCTGGCCGTGATCTCCCAGCACCGACGGCCCGTTCAGGCACAGCGGCCACCCACGCGCGGCGAACCGAAGGGCGGACGCGGGGTCGGCGGCAACTGCGGGGCAGCGCTCCGGATGGGCGAGCACCGGGACGAGCCCTTCCGCGTCGATTCGCTCGCATGCCGCCCAGGTGAGCCCGACCGCGTCGTCGACGTCGAGCCACCACCCTGGGAACTCGACCAGGACGGCGGACGTCCCATCCAGCCGAAGCCGGTCGAGAGCGCCGTGCAACGCCTCGCTCGGGTACACCTCGCGCCCCCGGCGGAGATCGAGCCCCATCCGTTGGGCACTTGGCCGCATCGCCGCGAATGCCTCCTCGTAGCGG
>JACDCN010000085.1 GCA_013817555.1 Actinomycetota bacterium | reverse complement strand
GGCCGGGTGGCTCCGTTTCATTCGCCGCTTCTTGGCGCAAGACCGGAATCCGCTCGCGCGGATTCAGGTCGCGCGTAGATCCCTGAAGCCGTCCGCTTCGCGGCCGGGTGGCTCCGTTTCACTTCGCCGCTTCGTCGACCCATTCTCACCAGCTCGACACGGGCGTAGACGTGGAAAGCGAAAGGGCGTACGCTCGAGTGACTCGACGAGAGGGGACAGGTATGCACGCACGCATTGCTGCATTCGAAGGCGACGTCAGCCGGATCGACGAGCTGACCGGAATGATTCGCGAGCGAATGAGCGCGGGTGAGGAGATACCCGGCGCGAAGCGCTTTCTAAGGCTGATCGATCGCGAGGGCGGAAGATCGCTCGGCATCACGTTCTTCGACTCGGAGGAGGCGATCCGTACCGCGGAGCCGATCTTCGAGAAGATGGGCGACGAGGTCCCCGAGGAGCTCCGGGGACGCCGAACGTCGGTCGAGATCTACGAGGTGGCCATCGACGACATCGCCGACGGCGCTCGCGCCGCCCGAATGAGCTCGCTCGAGGGATCCCCGGGCGGGATCGACGAGGGCATCGCGTTCATCAACGAGCAGATCCGGCCGGAGGTCTCCGACCTCACCGGTTGGCGGGGAATTCTCACCCTCGCCGATCGCCAGACGGGCAAGGCGAAGACGATCACGTTCTGGGACGGCCCGGAGTCGCTTCGTGCGAGCGAGGCTCGCGGGGACGAGCTCCGTGCTCAGGCCGCCGAGGCGATGGGAGACACGATTGCGAGCGTCGACCGTTATGAGGTCGCGCTGCATGAAGTGCCCGCCGCCGTCTAAGCATCGTGGTAGTTGGGTTTGTTTGGCGAGGGGCGGTCTACGAGCCGCCCCTCGGCCTGATGCAAGCTCAGGTTGGGCTCGCAATCGCGGACGCACGATAATCGGTGTTATGTCAAGTAGAGCGACGAGCGCACTTAGAAGGACGCCGCCCGCACCCCGCTCAGGATCAGAAGGCCGATGATCATCGCGGCGAGCAGCCGGTACCAGACGAAGACGTCGTACGTGTGCCGGCGGACGTAGCCGAGCAGCCAGTCGATCGCGACCAGGCCGCTGGCGAGCGATGCGAGTGTTCCGACGAGGAATGGGCCCTGCCAGCCATTCGGTAGGTCGCCTAGGAGCACGTCCCCCACTCCCTTCAAGACGAGCGCGCCCAGCACGGTGGGCAGAAGAAGCAGGAACGAGAAGCGTGCGGCGGCATCTCGGTCGAGGCGCATCAGACGCCCGGCGGTGATCGTGATCCCGGAGCGAGAGACGCCCGGCGCGAGCGCGAGCGCCTGCGCGAGGCCCATTACAACGGCGTGGCGCATCCCGAGATCGCCCATGGTGCGCTCCTGTGGCGCCCGGTCGGCGAACCAGAGCAAGACCGCGCCTGCGGCCAGGAGGATTGCGATCTGCCACGGCTCCCCCAGCGAGTCGGCGATCGCATCCTCGCCGAGGAGCCCGACGATCCCGGCGGGAATCGTCGCGACGAGCACGAACCAGGCGATGCGCTCGTCCGATGAGCGGACGCGGCGATGGCGAATCGAGCCGAGCCAAGCGCCGACGAGCCTGACGATGTCTCCCCAGAAGTACGCGCCTACCGCGATGAACGTCCCGAGATGAAGCGCGACGTCGAACGTCTGGTTGAAGCGGTCGTTCTGCTTCAGGTACGTCCAATCTGCCGCCCAGGGTACGAGGATCAGGTGTCCAGAAGACGAGATCGGGAGGAGCTCGGTGAGCCCCTGGACGATTCCGAGCACGAGTGCCTGGGGATTTGTGAGCGCGTCGGCATCGTCGCCCACGCCGGCGAGAGTGAGGACGAGCGCGAGACCAAATGCCGCTCCCGCGACGCCATAGACGAGCGAGCGGCGCACGGCCGGATCCTACGCAGAGGCGCCCGGCGGGCAGCGTTTCGAGGAATTCGTCGCAAATTGCGTCAAAGAGGTGAATCAAGACCTTGACCCGGTCCGCCCTGTCCAATAGCTTCCCCCTTGCACCGAGCACGGAGCGCGAGTAGGTCGAAGCTCAGCTCGAAGGCTCTACGCGGAAGCGGACGGTCAGCGGGCTGAGTGGACGAAAGCGCAACCGGCTCGGTGAATTTTTTGACCGACAACCATCTAGGATGCGCGTCGATGCACCTGCGCATGCCAAGCATCGATCAGGGCGTCCACGCCTTCGTGTGGGCCTTCGTGTTCTTTCTCTTCCTCTGGCTCGGCGCGCTCGCGCTCAAATTTCCGGGCGGGACGTCGTTCATCATCTCACTCCTCGCGGCGGGAGCCATCTTTTTGCTCGTCCGTGTGCGCGGCGGCGACTACCCCGGCCCGCGCTAGGCCGCCTTAGCCGCAAGTCCGGGGATCCGCTCGCGCGGATTCCGGTCGCGAAGATCCCCAAGAGGCTCGCTTCGGGGCTGCGGCGTCCGAGCGAAGCTAGTTTCGCCTGGAAGCTGCGCTGAGCGCGGCGACGAGACGATCGGCGAAGTCGCGACCGAGTGCGGCTTCGAGGCGTACGAGCGCGGATACGCGCTGGCCATCATCGGACTTGTCCAGTGCGTTGACGTCCGCGAGCAAACGCAACGAGGCTGCCGGTGCAATCTTCGTAAGAGTTGTGGCGGTCATGTGGCGTCTATCGGAGAGCATGTGCCGCCCGTCGATCCCTGGCGGGAGGGAAGCGTCCGGGAGATCGGGGTTAGGGCTGGAGATCGAGCCTCCTCTCGTCGAATCGGACTGAATGCAGCTCCGCACGGAACTCGTCGATGGCCCGCAGCGCATCCCGTCGAAACACATGCTCCACGACGCCGATACGGCGATCATTCCAAAACGGAAGGTCGACGTGTTGGCGGGATACGAGATTGACGGACACGGCCGAGCAAACCGGACACTGCACGGCCACGGCGAATGAGCTCTCGCCGGGCGCGATCACCGCCAACGCGGACGGTGTCATCGGTCGGGCGCGCCCCTCGAGACAACAATAGAAGCTCCACGGCCACTCGCCCGCCCGGATGCGCGAGGCGGCGACGTCTGCGAGCTCAGTCGCAAGGGAGTCGTCGTGAGCAGTGAGCACGTTCCTGAAAGTCAGGCTGGTGGCGGTTCCGAGCGGCGCCCAGTCGAGGTCGTCGTGCGAGATCAGACCCACATGCTCCCTCCCGCACCGGCATTCGAAGAGCACCCGGTACAGCGCCGGGTGGGCGGCCGCGGGCAGCCGTTCGAGGAAGCGGAAGGCGGAGAGCGGGACGTTCGCCACCGGTCCTTTCGGACACGCGAACGAGTATGTGCTCGTCAGCGGGTCGTACATGAACTCGTTGTAGTCCAGTGGTCGGACACCGCGCGCCCCTTCAGGCCAGGTTTTGCCGTGCGCTAGTACTGGATCAGCGAATGAACGTCGTAGCCCTCGAGACGATTGCGGCCGCTCAGGAACGTCAGCTCGATCACGAAGAGGGCGCCGGCCACGACTCCGCCGAGCTGCTCGACGAGATCGACCTTCGCCTTGGCAGTGCCACCCGTCGCGAGGACGTCGTCCAGGACGATGACTCGCGCTCCGGGGGATACGGCATCGCGGTGGATCTGCAGGCTGTCCGTCCCGTACTCGAGAGCGTATGTCGCCTCCACTGTCTCCCTCGGCAGCTTGCCTGGCTTGCGGGCGGCGATGAACCCGATCTCGAGCTCGTAGGCAAGCGCGCCGCCGAAGATGAAGCCACGCGCCTCTGCGCCGAGGATCAGGTCCGGTTCACGGGGTCGCGCCCAGTCCGCGAGCAGACGAATCGTCTCCATGAGGTACTCGCGATCGGCGAGCAGCGGCATGACGTCCTTGAACACGATCCCTTCGGAAGGGAAGTTGGGGACGTCGAGAATGCGCTCACGGAGGTCGAGGCTCATGAGCTTTTCTCCACCGCGCCGCGCAGATCGCGGAGGAAGAGCAGGTGCGAGAGCTCTTGTGCAACCCGAGCAAGCGACTCGAGATCGTCGAGCGCTCCCTTTCGTCGCTCGCTGTTCCGAGACTTCAGGCCGGGAGCGACGAGTTGCTCGACGAGCGCTGCCTGCCTGCTTGTCGCGGTGAGAAACGTCCGCAGATGACGCGCGTCGATCCCGAAACGCGAGAGGCGGCCGCACGCCGCGGCGATGTCCGCCTCGCTCTCCGCGTACACGCGCTCGCCCGCCTCGGTGCGCGAGAGCACGACCCCGTACTCCTCGAGCTGCTTGACGAAATCGGGCGACACCGACGCACGCTCACACAGCTCGGCGACGTCGATCTCATCCTCGTGCTCGGTGAGACCGACGCTCCGCCGTCTCGGTCGGTCCGGCGAGGCTCCTGGGCCGTCGAGCGCCTCTCGGATGACCCGCAAAGGCAGGAACTCGTCACGTTGGAGGCGCAGGATCGTCGTCAGACGCTCGATGTCGTCCGCGGAGAACAAGCGGTATCCACCCCGCGTTCGACGCGGCACGATGAGACCCTGGTCCTCCAGATAGCGGATCTTCGACACCGAGATGTCCGGAAACGCGTCGCGGAGCTCCTCGCAGACGGCTCCAATGGTGCGGAAGCCCGGATCGGCTCCTCCCCGGTCTCGTCGCCGAGTCGTGACCGTGCTCATCGCTGGAGGAACGTCAGCCGGTATTTGCCGATCTGCACCTCATCGTCATCCTCGAGCACCGTAGACTCGATGCGCTTGCGATTCACGTAGGTGCCGTTCAGGCTTTCGAGATCCCGGATCGTGAAGATGTCGTCCTCGCGGGCGATCTCGGCATGACGACGGGACACGGTGACGTCGTCGAGAAAGATGTCGCATTCGGGTGAGCGCCCGATGAGGGTCAGCGCGCCTGTCGGTTGGAACGGCTGGCCGGCCATGCCCCCACCCGAGCGCACGACGAGCGCGGGGCCTGTGATTCCTAGGGTTTCCAGCAGTGACTCGCCCTCTTCACTGCCCTCGTCCACGTCGAAGCTCATGGTGGTCTCGGCGCCCGCCTCCGGAACGATGAGCGCGCCGCAGCGCGAGCAGTAGTTTGAGGTCTCCGGATTCTGGAAACCGCACTCGGGGCAATAGACGTGACTCACTCGTCGTCGGCCTTTGGAGACGCCCTTGCGGTCAGGATCTCGCTGAGCCGTCCGACGTCTGCGAGCTTGGCCTCTCCTGCGCTCACCTGCTCGCGGAGGCGCGCAACGAGCTCGGCACGGAGGATGTCGATCCGGCCATGCAGCACGCGACGCTGGAAGGAGACCTCGTCCTCCTCCTTCTCGAGCTCGCGGATCATGACCCGAAGGTCGTCGTCGGACAGTGTGGGCAGGTCGGGATGTGGATCCACCGGTCACCTTTCCTCGTCGGTCAGTGAGTGAAGCAGCACTCCTTCCGAGGGGTCAACCTCAGGTTGAGAGTTTACATTCGGGCCGAGCTTTCGCATCCCTGCCGGGAGACGTCACCGCGCGTTCAGCGTCGCCTTCGCTCGCACGAGGTACTGCATCCCTGCGGCGACCGCCAACCCGACGCCGATCCACAGGAATACGTGCGGCCACGCCGTCCCTTCATCCGTCACGAGCACGAATCCGAGCGCCGCGTACAGGACCCAGGTCGCGAGCTTGCCCAGGAACGTCACCTCCAGTTCGAAGCCCCGAGGAGCTAGCAGTTTGTATCCGAGCACCAGCGCTAGATCACGGGCGAGGACAACGATCGCTGCGGCAAGCGGAATCCGGCCGGTCGCCCACATCAGGATGATCGCAGTGCCGATCATCAGCCTATCGGCGAGAGGATCCGCCACCCTTCCGAACGCGGAATGCACGTCCCAGCGTCGGGCGAGGTAGCCGTCGATCTGGTCTGTCAGCGCCGCACCGGCGAAGAAGAGGCCCGCCCCCCACGCTGCGCCGTCTCCTGCGCGCAGGTAGAGCCATACGAATACTGGAATCGCGGCGAAGCGCGCCAGCGTGAGGGCGTTCGGAATGTGTCGTCGAGGCTCGCTCCAGGTCATGGGTGAACCCTATGCCGAGTTTCGCTCAGGACGATCACACGCCGCCGCGGCGCATCGGCGATTGCTCTGAGCGAAACTCGGCACCCTGCTAGCGTCGCGCCTCGTGGTCGAGTCTCTTCCGCTGCCCGGGTTCGTCAACGCGCACAGCCACACGTTCCAGCGGGCGCTCCGCGGCCGGGCCGCCGGGGGAGACTTCTGGGCCTGGCGCGAGAACATGCTCACCGAGGCCGACCGCCAGACACCTGCGCTCGTCCGCGTCTCGTACGAAGCCACGTACGGGGAGATGCGAGCCGCGGGCTTTACCGCGGTCGGAGAGTTCCACTATCTCGGTCTCGCCGAGGCCTACGCCGCCCGAGAAGCGGCCGTTGCGGCAGGTATCGAGCTGGTGCTCCTGCACGTGGCATATGCACGCGGCGGTCTCCCCCGCTTCCGACAAGAGACGGTCCGTGCCTACCTCGCCGAGGTCGAGGAGCTCCGTGACGCGGGCATGCGGGTCGGCCTTGCCCCTCACTCCGTACGCGCGTGCCCGGCCGACTGGCTCGAGGAGATCGGGCGCTACGCCAACCGCGAGAAGCTTCCGCTGCACGTGCACGCAGACGAGCAGCCGAAGGAGATCGAGGAGTGTCTCGCCGAGCACAGTTGCCGGCCGATCGAGCTCCTCGCCCGCACCGGGTGTCTCGGAGAGCGGACGACCGTCGTCCATGCGACCCACGCCGACGGAGCGGAGCTCGATCTCCTCGCCTCGTCGGGTGCGACCGTCTGCGCCTGTCCAACCACGGAGGCGGACCTCGGCGACGGCTTCCTACCAGCCGAGCGGATCCGCGGTCGTGGAATTCCGCTCTGCATAGGGACCGACTCGAATGTGCGCATCGATCCTTTCGAGGAGCTTCGCGAGCTCGAGGGAATCGCGCGGCGTCAGACAGGACGGCGTGGGATCTTCGCGACGGACGAGCTCTTTCGCTTCGGCTCGGCGCTGGGCGCCTACGCGCTCGGGCTGGAAGACTGGCCGGGGATCGAGATCGACCTCGAGCACCATTCTCTCGAGGGAGTCGCATCCGAGCACGTCGCGGGGGCGCTTGTGGCGGGCTGTTGCGCCGATGTCGTGGTTTCAAAGCGAGAATCTGGCTGAAGCCAGATCCCACCGCCGAGCTACAGTCAGGGTTCTTGGCTGCCAGCGACGTCACCGAGGAGACCTTCGAGCGAGAGGTCGTCGAGCGGTCTCGCGAAGTCCCGGTGATCGTGGACTTCTGGGCGGCTTGGTGCGGCCCGTGCCGCGCGCTCGGTCCCGTGCTGGAGCGCGAGGTGGAGAGCCGCGCAGGGGCCGTGGAGCTGGCCAAGATCGACGTCGATGCGAATCCCGCGCTCTCTGCCGAGCATGGCATCCAGGGCATTCCCGCGGTCAAAGGCTTTCGGGACGGACGTATCGTGTCGGGGTTCGTTGGCGTCCGCTCACCGGTCGGGGTGGCGACGTTCGTCGACGAGCTGCTCGCGCCGCCGCGCCTGGAAGGCGCGCTGGACGAGCTCCGCGAGAGCGGCGAGCTCCCGGATGTTCTGAGCGCTCTCGAGGCCGGCGACGAGGACAACGCGCTCCGCCTCATTCTCGAGGCCATCCGCGATGCGACGCCTGCCGACAGGGAGAGGCACCGCGATCTCGCGGTGGCGATCTTCGATCATCTCGGGCAGGACGACCCGGTGACGGTCGCGTACCGGCGGCAGGTCGCGGCCGCGCTCTACTGACGCGCCACCATCCCTAGTCGCGCAGTCCACTGCGCGGTCGCCTCCAGATAGGCACGCCGTGCGGCCAGCCCGTGTCTCCCCCACGCGCCCTCGTATCCGGATCGCTCGACCTGTGCCTGGGCGGGCTCGATCTGCGTGCCCTCCTGCCATTCGTTGTAACTCGTGATCGTGATCACATCGGCGTCTGCCCTGAGCGCGGTCTTCCACATCCGGTCGTACGTGGCGCCGTGGAGCCGCGGCTTCACGGCTCTGTCGCTCGTCGCAAGGCGCGCGTCGTAGCCAGGTCCGACCGAAGGCGCGCACAGCATGCCCGCTCGGTGCGCCTGCGTGCAGAGGCGGCGAAAGGTGGAACCGGTC
>JACDCN010000084.1 GCA_013817555.1 Actinomycetota bacterium | reverse complement strand
TGCAACACGCCCGAGAGGACCACGAGGCAGAGGCTCAGGAGGAAGGTGTTCCGCCGGATCGGATAGGAGGTCGCCGCGATCAAGCAATTCAACCAGCCCGGCACGGAAGGCCCGGGCGCAACCCTGCAACGGATTGCGGACCCCGACGCTACGATGGGGCAAGCGTAAGGGGAGCTCGGGGCAACCGGGCTGAGAGGGCGGCTGGAGCGCGCCGCCGACTCGAAAACCTGATCTGGGTAATACCAGCGGAGGAAGCGCATGTCGGAAGAGCTCGTCGTGGTCGTCGCCGGTGGGGAGGCTCCACAGCGTGAGGCGCTGCCTGCGATTCCGTCCGGGACGCCCGTAGTCGCTGCCGACAGCGGCCTCGAGCATGCGCGCGAGTTGGGCCTCGAGGTCACGATCGCCGTCGGCGATTTCGACTCGGCGTCTCCGGAAGCCGTGGCCGCCGCCGAAGCTTCCGGAACCCGCATCGAGCGCCACTCCACCGAGAAAGATGCAACCGATCTCGAGTTGGCGCTCGACGCCGCGCTAGAACTGCGCCCGCGGCGGGTCGTCGTGCTCGCCGGCATCGGCGACCGGCTCGACCACCTCTTCTCTGCGTTCCTGCTCATCGCATCGCCTCGCTACGCAGGCGTCGAGCTCGATGCCCACATCGGACGCGCGCGCGCGCACGTCATACGCGGCGAGCGGACGCTGTCGGGCCAGCCGGGCGAGCTGCTCTCGCTGTTCGCCCTGCACGGCTCGGCGGTAGGCGTACGCACGGACGGGCTCGCCTACCCTCTCGACGGAGAGACCCTGGAACCGGGCTCGAGCCGCGGCGTCTCCAACGTCTTCGCCTCGGCCCGAGCGACGATCGCCGTCAAGCGTGGCGTCCTCGTCGCGATCCGCCCGGGGACGGCGCGATGAGACGCCAAGTAACAGTCTGTTACAAGGCGATCGCAGCTTTCGCGGGAGCCGGGGCGCTGGCGTTCGGAGTCGTCGCGTGTGGAAGCGACGAAACGCCGACCGACATCGTCCTCGTCACGCACGACTCGTTCGTTATCTCGGACGATGTGAAACAGGCATTCGAACGGGAGAGTGGCTTGCGGCTCCGGATCCTCCAGTCCGGCGACGCAGGCGAGCTTCTCTCGAAAGCGCTGCTCACTGCCGGGAACCCGCAGGGCGACGTCCTTTTTGGAGTGGACAACAACCTCCTTTCGCGCGCGCTCGACGGCGATCTCTTCGAGCCGTATGAGTCACCGCTACTCGAACAGGTGGACGAGGACTATGCGCTCGATCCGGAGCACCGGGTGACACCGATCGATCACGGCGAGGTGTGCCTGAACTACGACAAGGCGTGGTTCTCAGAGCGGGCGGTCGAACCGCCACGCTCGCTGGACGACCTGGCAGATCCCCGCTTCGAGAACCTCGTCGTCGTCGAGAATCCCGCGACCTCGACTCCAGGGCTGGCGTTCCTGCTCGCCACCGTCGCCCGCTACGGCGAGCCCGGCTGGCAGGACTTCTGGCGCGAGCTACGTGAGAACCGCGTTCTCGTCGCGGACGGCTGGGAGGAGGCCTACAACGTGCGGTTCTCCGGCGCGGCCGGGAAAGGGGAGCGCCCGATCGTCGTCTCGTACGCGTCGAGCCCGCCCGCAGAGGTGATCTTCGCCACGCCACGCCCGAAGGAAGCGCCAACCGCGGTGGTCGAGGACAGCTGCTTCCGCCAGATCGAGTTTGCGGGCGTCCTTCGCGGGACGCGCAACGGAGAGGGAGCGCGAAAGCTCGTGGACTTCCTGCTCGCAACCCGCTTCCAGGAGGACGTCCCGCTATCGATGTTCGTCTTCCCCGTCAACCGATCGGCCGTGCTCCCACCCGCGTTCACGAAGTTTGCGGTGATTCCCGAGAACCCGCTCGAGCTCCCGGCAGCGGACATCGGAGCTAACCGCGACCGCTGGGTGAAGGAGTGGACAAGCATCGTGCTGCGGTGAGCGCGCGCACCTGGCGCGGGTTGACGTACGGCGTGCCGCTCGCGTTCCTGGCACTTTTCTTCGTCTACCCGTTGGTCTCGATCATGGAGCGGGGACTCAGCTCTGGCGACGATCTCGCGGCTGCGATCGACGTTCTCACGGAGCCGCTGACCCGCGAGGTCGTGTGGTTCACGGTGTGGCAGGCGGTCGTATCCACCGCGCTTACGATCCTCATCGCCTTTCCTGCCTCGTACGTCCTCGGTCGCTACACGTTTCGGGGCCGAGGCGTGGCGCTGGCGGTCGTCACAGTCCCGTTCGTCCTCCCCACTGTCGTCGTCGCAATCGCCTTCCTCGCGGTGCTCCCCGAGAGGCTCGAGCGCGGCTCGGCCGCGATCCTGATCGCGCACGTCTTCTTAAACGTCGCGGTCGTCGTTCGTGTCGTTGGGACATTCTGGGCCGGCCTCGATCCGCGTGTGTCGGAGGCGGCGGCGACCCTCGGCGCCGGGCCCTGGCGCAGCTTTCGCGAAGTGACGCTCCCGCTGCTCGCTCCAGCGCTCGCAGCTGCGGCGTCGATCGTCTTCCTGTTCTCGTTCACGTCGTTCGGCGTCGTCCTCATCCTGGGTGGTCCGCGCTATTCGACCCTCGAGACGGAGATCTACAACCAGGCCGTGCGGATGTTCGATCTGCGGGCCGCTGCCGTCCTCGCGCTCGTGCAGCTCGTCTGCGTCGCCCTCGCCGTTTGGGCGGCGACGCGCCTGGAGGCAGGCCTCGCGGTCGGCGGTTGGCGCGGTCGTGAACAGGACGTGCTGCGCCCGCTGCGTACGCCGCGCGAGCGGACGTTCGCCGCCATCAGCCTCGGCGCCCTCGCGCTCTTCCTCGGCGTACCGCTCGCAGTCCTCGTCGAGCGCTCTCTCGCGGTCGGCGGCGGACACGGGTTCGAGGCGTACCGCGCGCTCGGCAAGCCGACGAATGCGCTCCTTGCGACCCCGTGGGAGGCCGTCGTGAACTCGATCGTCTACGCAGGCGGCGCGACGGCAATCGCTCTCGTCTGCGGCGGGCTCGCAGCCTTCGCGGTCGCGGGCTCGCGCCGCGGTGGGACGCGCCTGCTCGACGGATCGCTCATGCTCCCACTTGGCGCGTCGGCGGTGATGCTCGGCTTCGGATTCGTCATCGCCTTCGACACCGAGCCGATCGACTTCCGCTCCTTGCCGTGGATCGTGCCGGTGGTGCAGGCTCTCGTCGCGATCCCGTTCGTCGTCCGCATCGTCGCCCCCACGCTGCGCGCCATCGACGAGCGTCAACGCGAGGCGGCCGCAGTGCTCGGCGCGTCACCGGGGCGGGTGCGACGCGAGATCGACCTCCCAGTCGCAGGCCGGGCGCTGGGAGTCGCAGCCGGGTTCGCTTTCGCGATCTCGCTCGGGGAGTTCGGAGCGACCGTCTTCCTGGCCCGACCGGACAGCCCGACGCTTCCGGTCGCGATCTTCCGTTTTCTCGGACGCCCAGGTGAGCTGAACGTTGGACAGGCCTATGCGCTCGCGGTGATTCTCATGGTCGCGGTCGCTCTGTCGATCCTCGTCATCGAGCGCCTCCGGCGCGATCGCGTGAGCTGGTTCTGATGCTCCGAATCGAGAATGTGAGCGTCAGCTTCGGAGGAAAAGCGGCGCTCGACCGCCTCGCGCTCGAGATCGCCGCGGGCGAAGTCGTCTCGGTTCTCGGGCCGAGCGGCTCGGGCAAGAGCACGCTCCTTCGTGTCGTTGCGGGACTTCAACCGCCCGACTCGGGACGAGTACTTCTGGACGGCGAAGACCTGGTTTCGGTTCCGGCCCATCGTCGCGGAATCGGGCTCGTGTTCCAGGATCACGCGCTCTTCCACCATCGCGACGTCTGGGGGAACGTTGGGTTCGGCCTCCGCATGCGGGGCGATTCCCGCCAGGAGATCGAGCGGCGTGCCCGTTATTGCCTCGACCTCGTCGGGCTCGCGGGTTACGAGCGGCGCTCGATCCTCACGCTTTCGGGTGGAGAGCAGCAACGCGTTGCGCTTGCACGCGCGCTTGCGCCAGAGCCGCGCGTGCTCCTGCTCGACGAGCCGCTCGGATCGCTCGACCGCCGCTTACGAGACCGGTTGCTCGAGGACCTCGCCAAGATCTTTGACGAGCTCCGCGTGACCGCCCTCCACGTGACCCACGACCGCGCGGAGGCGTTCGCACTCGGCGACCGGGTCGCGGTCATGCGCGCAGGGAGGATCGTGCAGGTGGGAACGCCGGACGAGCTCTGGGCCCGTCCTGCCGACGAGGACACCGCACGCTTCCTTGGGTTGAATGTGCGCGACGGCACGGCGGTTCGCCCCGAGGCGATCACGGTGCGACCCGTCGCACCTGACCAGGGGGGTGACGGAGTGGTAAGACGCGCGGTCCGACAAGGCCCGACCGTAAAGCTGGAGATCGAGCTCAACTCCGGCGAAACGCTCGAAGCCGTCGTCGCGGCACTCGCTCATCCAGCGCCAGGCGACCGCGTCCAGATCGAGGTCGACGAGCACGGTGTCAGCGAGCTCAGCGTGGAGGGCCCGAAGGCCCTCCACGGGTTCGATCGCTAGGCCGCGTCCTCGGACATGGCCAGGATGTCTTCGCGCGAGCGCTGTCCGACCTGCTCAGGGTGGGCAGTTCGAATGTGCTCCTCGGCGTTGGCCACGAGCTCATCGTCGGTCTCGCCACGGACGACCTCGCCGCACGGACAGTTGATCTGCTTCGCCATCGTCTTCCTCCTCGGTAGAGATGTCTCGGTAGGTATATCCGCGGCACGCGCGGTGGAAACGTGGCCTGCCCCCTACTCCCACTCGATCGTTGCAGGTGGCTTGGAAGAGACGTCGTATACGACCCGGTTGACCCCTGGGATCTCGTTGATGATCCGGCTCGACACGGCCTCGAGGAAGTCGTACGGGAGCCGCGCCCAGTCGGCGGTCATCGCGTCTTCGGAGGTGACGGCCCGGATCACCACCGGGTAGGCGTAGGTGCGCTCGTCGCCTTGCACGCCGACGGAGCGGATCGCCGGCAGCACCGCGAAGCTCTGCCAGAGGTCGCGATAGAGATCGGCCCGCCGGACCTCCTCGAGCAGGATCGCGTCGGCACGACGCAGGATCGCAAGCCGCTCCTCGGTTACCTCGCCGATGATCCGGATCGCGAGACCGGGCCCGGGGAAGGGCTGGCGCCAGACCATCCGCTCGGGCAGCCCGAGCTCCTCGCCGACGCGCCGCACCTCGTCCTTGAAGAGGAGGCGCAACGGCTCGACGAGCTCCATGCGCATGTCGGCCGGAAGCCCGCCGACGTTGTGATGCGACTTGATCTTCGCGGCCACGCCGTCCTCGGCGCCGCCCGATTCGATGACGTCCGAGTAAAGCGTCCCCTGCACGAGGAAGCGGACGTCACCAAGCCTTGCCGCCTCCTCCTCGAATACACGGATGAACTCCTCGCCGACGATCGTGCGCTTCTCCTCTGGATCGGTGATCCCCGCCAGACGTGAGAGGAAGCGCTCCTGCGCCTGCACGTGGACGAGCGGCACCCGAAAGTGGCCGGAGAAGGTCTCGACGACCTGGCCGGCCTCGTTCTCCCTCAGAAGGCCGTGGTCGACGAAGACGCACGTGAGCTGGTCGCCGACCGCCTTGTGCACGAGGAGCGCGGCGACCGCGGAGTCGACACCGCCCGACAGGGCGCAGAGGACGCGCTCTGAGCCGACGGCCGCGCGAATCCGCTCGACCTGCTCCTCGATGACGGCAGCTGGCGTCCACGTCGGAGGGACGTCGGCCACCTCGTAGAGGAAGTTCTTGAGGATCTCCTGGCCGTGCGGCGTGTGGACGACCTCGGGATGGAACTGGACGCCGTAGAGCCGCTTCTCGCGATGCTCGAAGGCGGCGATCGGAGTGGAGGGCGACGACGCGGTCACCACGGCACCCTCGGGAGGAGCGGTGACCGAGTCTCGATGGCTCATCCAGACCGTCTGCTCGGGTGGCAGGTCGTGGAAGAGCTCGGAGTCGGTGGCCTCGAGGTCCGTCTTCCCGAACTCGGACACACCCGTGCGCTCCACCGCGCCACCGAGATCGCGTGCCATCAGCTGCATCCCGTAACAGATTCCGAGCGTGGGAACTCCGAGCTCGAAGATCCGGGGGTCGAGATCAGGCGCTCCGTCGCTGTACACGGACGCAGGACCGCCGGAGAGAACGAGCGCCGCGGGGTTTCGCCGCGCGATCTCGTCCGCCGACAGCCGGTGCCCGACGAGCTCCGAATAGACGCGAGCTTCGCGAACGCGCCTCGCGATCAGCTGGCTGTACTGGCCGCCGAGGTCGACGACGAGGACCGGCCGCTCCTCCGGTATGGGTTCCGGCACCGGGAAGGGGACAACGTCCGCCATCAGCTTCGTCTGTAGTTGGGCGCGTCCTTCGTGATCGTGATGCCGTGCGGGTGGCTCTCCTGCAGGCCGGCCGGGGTGATGCGAGTGAAGCGTGTCTGCGTCTTCATCTCCTCGATCGTGGCTGTGCCGCAGTAGCCCATCGCCTGGCGCAACCCTCCTACCACCTGCAGGATGATCGGCGCTAGAGGCCCTTTGTACGGGACGCGACCCTCGATGCCCTCCGGCACCAGCTTGTCCACGTCTTCGACGTCGCCTTGGAAGTAGCGGTCCTTCGAGAACGAGCGCGCCTTCATGGCGCCGAGCGACCCCATTCCGCGGTACTCCTTGAAACGCTCGCCCTGGGCAACCATGACCTCTCCCGGAGACTCGTCGGTGCCCGCGAGCATCGAGCCGAGCATGACCGCGTCGGCTCCTGCGGCGATCGCCTTCGCGATGTCGCCCGAGGAGCGGACTCCTCCATCGGCGATCACCGGCACCTCCAGCTCGTGCGCGACCTGGGCGATGTCGTAGACCGCGGTGATCTGCGGAACCCCGATGCCGGCGACGATTCGAGTGGTACATGTCGAGCCGGGTCCGACACCGGCCTTCACCGCGTCCGCGCCGGCGTCGATCAGCGCCCGGGCAGCATCCCCTGTGGCGATGTTGCCGGCGATCAGCTCGACGTCGTGGAGTGCCTTGATCCGGCGGACGACATCGAGGACGCCGTGGGAGTGACCGTGCGCCGTGTCGACGACGAGCACGTCGACCTCGGCGTCGACCAGTGTCGCCGCACGCTCGAGCGCATCGTCTCCCACTCCGACCGCCGCGCCCACCCTGAGCCGGCCCTGCGCGTCCTTGGTCGCATCTGGATATCTGATGCGCTTCGAGATGTCCTTGACCGTGATCAAGCCCTTGAGCCGTCCGTCGGCGTCGACGACCGGGAGCTTCTCGATCTTGTTGCGGTGGAGGATCTCCTCGGCCTCCTCGAGCGTCGTGCCCGCGGGCGCGGTCACGAGATTCCGCGCGGTCATCAGCGCCGAGACGGGCTGAGACGTGTCCGTCTCGAAGCGCAGGTCGCGGTTCGTGAGGATGCCGACGAGAACCTCGCGGTCATCGACGATCGGCACGCCGGAGATCCGGTAGCGCTCCATCAGCTCGAGCGCATCGGCGACCAGGTCGTCGGCGCGAAGAGTGACCGGCTCGACGATCATCCCCGACTCCGAGCGCTTGACCTTGTCCACCTCCGCGACCTGGTCGGCGATCGAGAGGTTGCGGTGGACGATCCCGAGACCACCCTCCCGCGCGAGTGCGATAGCGAGCCGGGCCTCGGTCACCGTGTCCATCGCCGCCGAGATCAGCGGGATGTTCAACGAGATCGACGGCGTGATCCGGGTGACCGTGGAGACGTTGTTCGGGAGGATTTCGGACTCCGCGGGAAGCAGCAGCACATCGTCGAACGTGAGCCCTTCCTTCCCGAACTTCCGCTCGAAGGCGATCAGCCGCTCGAGCTCTTCCTGGCGGATCTCGGTCTCCATCGCTCGACGTTACCACCGCCGACCGACGATGCGGTCAACCGTGCTCGATACCCAACTCGACGAGGCGCTCACGTGTGCGAGCGGCGCCCGTGACGTCGCCCTTTGCCTCATGGATCAGGAGGATGCTCGCGGCTGTCTCGGAGGCATCGGCAGAACGGCCGGCGACGACGAGCGTCTCGGCGAGCCAGAGTCGCGACCAGGCGCGCAGCTCGAAGAAGTCCGTCGTGTCGGCGACCCCGACCGCCCGCTGGGCGCGCACCCACCC
>JACDCN010000326.1 GCA_013817555.1 Actinomycetota bacterium | reverse complement strand
GACGAGCGGGAGGATCGCGACAGGGTTGAAGAAGTGCATCCCGACGACGCGTTCCGGATGCTCGAGGTCGGCGCCCATCTCGGTCACCGATAGGGAAGACGTGTTCGTCGCGAGCACGCACTCCGGCGAGACGACGCGCTCGAGCTCTGCGAAGACTTCCTTCTTCACGGACATCTCCTCGAAGACCGCCTCGAGGACGAGGTCGCAGCCGGCGAAGACACTCCACCCTGTTCCGCCGGTGACCAGCGAGCCGAGGAAGCGCGCCTTGCCCTCGCCCAGCCTCCCCTTGCTCACGAGCTCGTCGAGCTCGCTTTCTATCCACGCGACTGCTTCGTCCACCTGGTCTTGCGTGAGGTCGCGGAGGACGACCGGGACTTCGAGTCGCCGCAGAGCAAGCAGCCCGAGCTGGCGTGCCATGAGGCCGGCGCCGACGATCCCGATCTTCTGGATTCGTCTTGGTTTCGTGTCGGGAATGCCGACGCCGCGCTTCGCCCGGCGTTCCACGAGGTTGAAGGCATAGACGGACGCTTGCGCCTGTGGGCCGGGGAGGAGCTCGGCGAGCGCGTCCTCCTCGGCGCGGTACCCCTCCTCGAGTGACCACGTCGCCGCGCCCTCGATCAGGTCGAGCGCGCGATACGGGGCCGGCGCGGCGCCGTGCAGCTGACCATCCAGCCGGGCGCGGGCCTTTCGGGTGATCTCGCCGACGTCGGAGAGATCGGCTTCCGGCCGCACCTTCCCGCCGCCCGTCTCGATCTTCTCCAGAAGAAAGGCAAGCGACTCGTCGAGGAACTCCACGGGCTCGAGCAGCGCATCCGCGAATCCCTGCTCGAACGCCTGCGGGCCGGTGAGCATCCGGTTCTGACGTAGCGGGTTCTCGACGATGAATTTCACCGCCTGCTCGGCGCCGACGAGCTTCGGGATGAGCTGTGTCCCGCCCCAGCCGGGGATGAGGCCGAGGAACACCTCGGGGCAGGCGAAGTGACGTACGGATGAGGAGATCGTTCGATAGTCACAGTGGAGCGCGATCTCGACGCCTCCCCCGAGCGCGGCGCCGTTGATCGCGGCGAGAGTGACGAAGGAAAGATCGCGCAGCCGGCTGAACAGCTCGTGCCCCGCTTCGCCGCCCTGGCGGGCGCGCTCGGGCGTGATCTCCCCGAACTCGTCGATGTCCGCACCGACGGCGAAGACGAACGGCTTTCCGGTCAACAGGAGCCCGCGCCAATCTTGCGCTTGCGAGCGGCCAAGCACCTCGTCGAGCGAACGCAGTGCCTGCTCGCCGAACGTGTTCGGCTTCTGCCAGTCCTCGCCGTTGTCCATGGTCACGAGCGCAACCGGCCCGACTCGGGTGTCAACACGCTGAAGCTTGAACTGGGTCGCTGGGCTAGCCACTGTTGCCGTTCTGGACGTTCTCCCAGAGGACAGCAGCGCCCATGCCGAGGCCGATGCAGAGCGCGGTGAGCCCGTAGCGGACGTCCGGGCGATCGCGGAACCCCCGGGCGAGCTGAGCCATCAGCCGAACGCCTGTCGCCGCCAGCGGGTGGCCGCAGGCGATCGCGCCGCCGTAGGGGTTGAGCCGTGGGTCATCGGCCGCGACGCCGACTCCGTCGCACCAGGTCAGCACCTGCACGGCGAACGGCTCGTTCAGCTCGAAGAGGCCGACATCGTCGAGGGAGATCCCGGTCTGCTCGAGCACCTTGTTGGTCGCGGGCACTGGGCCGAGGCCCATGAGCTCCGGCTCGACGCCTGCGTAGGCGAAGCCGACAAGCCGCATCTTCGGCTCGAGGCCGAACTCTTCGGCCCCCTCCTCCGACGTGATCAGCGCGGCTGTGGCGCCGTCCGTCAGCCCGGCCGAGTTGCCGGCCGTCACGCGTCCGGCCGTGCGGAAGGGAGTGCGGAGCTCGGCGAGCGCTTCCATCGTCGTTTCGGGCCGCAGGAACTCGTCCCGTGCCGCGATCGTCCAACCAGCGTCCGTGAACACGGACATGGGGACGACGATCTCGTCCATCACGCCCTCGTCCCACGCTTTGGCGGCCCGGCGCTGGCTCTCGACCGCGAACGCGTCCGCGGCCTCCTTTGTCAGGTGCGGGAATGCGTCGTGGAGATTCTCGGCCGTCTGTCCCATCACCGCTGCGGAGTCGTCGACGATCCGCTCCGAGATGAAACGCGGGTTGAAGTCGACGTCCTCGCCCATCGGGTGATGGCCCATGTGCTCGACCCCGCCCACGAGCACGACGTCCGCGGCGCCCATGGCGATCTCTCCCGCCCCGCTCGTCGTGGCGGTCAGCGCGCCCGCGCACATGCGGTCGACGGCGAAGCCGGGAACGGACTTGGGAAGACCGGCTAGCAGGGCCACGTCGCGGCCGAGCGTCAGACCCTGGTCTCCGACCTGCGCAGTCGCTGCGAAGACGACGTCGTCGATT
>JACDCN010000083.1 GCA_013817555.1 Actinomycetota bacterium | reverse complement strand
TTCCGATCTTGCGCAAACTAGAGGCTTGATGTGAAATTGGCGCGCCGCCGGGGGCGGTCACGACCAAGCCGGGCGACGCACTCACTCGTCGTGCAGGCTGGTAAGCCTGGACGGCGAGGGAGGGTGGCGATCCGGCGCCGTGTCGTGGCTGTCATCCGGTCCGCCGTGAATTTCCGATCAAGCATCTAGTGCTTAGCTAGAGCCGCCGTTCTTGTCGCGCTCGCGCAGAAAGCGGGCGATCTCGGCAGCGAGCGCCTCGCCGGAAGGAAGCGATCCCGACTCCTCGAGCCAGTCGAGCGAGTCCGCGCGCTGCTCCAGCTCCTCGACGTAGGCGGCCGTCTCCGCGTCGCTCGACACAGCTTCGGAGACCTGTTCCACGTATGACGTCTCGGCTTCAGCGAGCTCGCCGACGTCGATATCGATGCCCAGGACGCCAGACAGCCGATCGCAGAGCGCCCTGGCCGCACGCGGGCTCGGGGCAAGCGAGACGTAGTGCGGGACCGCCGCCCATAGGCTGACCGAAGGAATCCCCGCGCGCCTGCAGGCGTCGAGCAAGACGCCGACGATTCCCGTCGGCCCCTCGTAGCGCGAGAGCTGCAAGCCGAGCTCGTCGACCAGCTTCGGATCGGTCGCGGCGCCCGTCACAGGAGCCGGACGCGTGTGTGGCACGTCCGCGAGAAGCGCGCCGAGCGTGACCACGAGCTCGATCCCGAGGTCGGCGGCGAGGTCGGCGATCAGCTCGGAGAAAGTCCGCCAGCGGTAGTTCGGCTCGACTCCTACCAGAAGCACGGCGTCTCGGTTGGTGCCGGGAATCCGCGCGCGGAAGAACGTGTTCTCCGGCCACTCGATCTTGCGCGTCTGCCCCTCGTCGAGCGAGACGAGCGGACGCGTCGCTTGAAAGTCGACGAAGAGCTCGGGATCGATCTCCGCGAACTTCTGCGCGTCCCAGGACCGAGCCAGGTAGCCGGCAGCGAGTGTGGCCGCCTGGCCACCGTCGTTCCAGCCTCGAAACGCGCCGATCAGAACCGGCCGTTCGAGCGTCGGACGCTCGTAGATCCGCAGCTCGTCTGCCATGGAAAGGAGCTTACTGGCGAGTAGTCAGCGCAGTGGGTGGCCGCCACAGCGCGTACGCAACGGCGATGCTCAGCGCCCAGATCGCGGCCGCGAGGAAGACATGCACGAGGACGAGTCCCCACGGAAGGGCTGTCCGATACTGAACCTCGCCGAGGATCGCCTGCGCGCCCAGAACGCCCACAAGCGCCCCCCAGAGCCATAGCAACCCGGGATAGCGCCCACGCATGCGCAGGAGGAACCACCCCATGAATAGGACGCCGATCCCGAAGGCCGCGGCGACGCGCACGTGCACGTACACGGTGTCGGCGATCTCGAGCCCGAGGCGCTTCACGTCCTCGTCGGCCCCGGGATGAGGGCCGGAGGCCGTCGCCACGGCACCCGTCACAACGAGCGCCGCGCAGGTCGGCAGGCCCACCCACGTCACGAACTGACGCAGCCAGCGCGGGCCCGCTGGGCCCGCTAGACCGCCGACGTGGCTCCAGGCCTCGAGCGCGACTGCCACCGCGAGCGCGAGCACCGCGAGCGCGAGCAGGAAGTGCGCCATCACCGCGAGCGGATGCAGATCCAGCGCGATGGTGATCGCCCCAAGGGGAATCTGAGCCACGGTCAGGAGAAACGCCGCGAGAGCGGTGAGCCGCGCCCCACGCGGAAGGCCCGCAACCCTGCGCGCGCCGAGCCACGTGATCAGGGTCAACGCCAGGCCTACGAGAGCGACCATGCGGTTACCGAACTCCACGAAGGCGTGGAATCCCTGCTCGGGGTAGGGCTTGTCGCCGCACTGCGGCCAGTTGTCGCACCCGAGTCCCGAGCCGGTCAGCCGCACAAACGCGCCTGAGGTGACGACGAGGAAGAGCGCCGCGCACGAGGCCAGTGAGAGCCGCAGGAACCCACCCGGCGACAGGGTGCGGACGCGTGCGACGGCCGTGACCACTAGCGGAGGATCACGCCGTCACCGGCTTCGACCGATCCGATGCGAGCGATCGCGAGTCCCGCCGAGCCGAACGTCGCCTCGAGCACCGCCCCTCGTTCGAACGGCAGAGAGACGAGAAGGCCGCCAGCGGTCTGCGGGTCGTACGCTAGCGCCTCGAGCGCCGCCTCCGCGTGACTCTCGACGTGCGGGCCCGCGTAGTCGCGGTTGCGACGATCGCCACCCGTGCGCACGCCCTGCTCGGCAAGCGCGAAAGCGGACGGGAGCAGCGGTAGCGCCTCCGCGTCGATCACCGCGCGCACCCCGCTCCGCGACGCGAGCTCGTGCACATGGCCGAGAAGACCGAAGCCGGTTACGTCGGTGACCGCGTTCGGGGTAAAGGGGCGAAGCACGTCGGCGGCGTCGCGGTTCAACTCGAGCATGGAAGAAATCGCTGCGTCGAGCGAGCCTGGAGGGGCGACTCCGTCCCGCTCGGCCTGGAGGACGATGCCGGTGCCGAGCGCCTTGGTGAGGAAGAGAACATCCCCGGCCTTCGCTCCCGACTTCGGCCAGATCACGTCCGGATGCACGGTGCCGACGACTGCAAGGCCGTACTTCGGCTCGTCGTCTCTGATCGTGTGCCCGCCTGCGAGGATCGCGCCCGCTGCCCGTACGCGCTCATCCGCTCCGGCGAGAACCTCCCCGAGCACCTCGACAGGAAGCTCCTCGGGAAACGCGGCAATCGAGAGCGCCAAGAGAGGCACTCCACCCATCGCGAAGACATCGTTCAGCGCGTTCGTGGCGGCGATCGCACCGAATGCGCGCGGGTCGTCGACGAGCGGCGGGAAGAAATCGACCGTGAAGACGATCGCGCGCTCGTTGTCGAGCCGGTAGACGGCCGCGTCGTCGGCGGGATCGAGGCCTACGAGCAAGTCCTCTGCTTCTGCGGGGACGAGCCCCGCGAGAAGCGTTTCCAGTCGTGCCGCCGAGTACTTGGCAGCGCAGCCTCCCACTCGGGCGAGAGACGTGAGTGCGACGGTCTCCACTCGGAGAGTTTAGAGGCCTGATGTGAAATTCACGGCGGGCCGGATGACGGTCACGACACGGCGCCGGATCGCCACACCCTCGCCCGGCTTGGTCGTGACCGCCCCCGGCTGCGCGTCAATTTCACAGCAGCCTCTAGGTGCGGGAAGGAAGCCAGTTCGAGGCGGCGAAATCGGCGCGCGGAGAGAAAGACCCCCTCTCCTCTCCCCCGATAGCAAGCGGCCGCCGCCCCCTCGGCGGCCGCTTGTTTCTCCTGGGATACTCGGTCCGATGAAATCCGCGCTCGTCACGGGAGGTTCCGCGGGTATCGGCCTCGCGCTCGCCCGCATGCTCCGCGAGGAGGGGCACGAGCTCACGCTTGCAGCACGCCGACCCGAGCCGCTGGAGGAAGCTGCGAGCGAGCTGGGCGCTCTCGCCGTCGCAGCCAATCTCTCGAACGCGGACGAGTGCGTCCGCGTCGTGGCAGAGCACGCGGAGCGCTACGGAGGAATGGATGTGCTCGTCAACTCCGCGGGCATCGGCATTGGCGGCGCGTTCGCCGAGCAGGAGACAAAGGCGATCGCGCTCCAGCTCGACGTGAACCTCCGTGCCTCGCTGGTCGTGACCCGCGAGTCGCTCCCGCTGCTCCGAGCGTCGAAGGGGCAGATCATGATGCTGGCCTCGATCGCCGGGACGATTCCGACACCGGGTCTCGCCGTCTACGGGGCGACGAAAGCGGCGATCATCTCCATCACGAACTCGCTGAACCGCGAGGAGGCCGAATCGGGCATCCGCGCGACCGCGATCTGCCCGGCCTTCGTCGCGACCCGCATGACGGACTGGACCGGACTCCCGGCGGAGGAGATGATTCAGGTCGAAGACGTCGCCGAGCTTGTCCGTACTGTGCTCAGGCTGAGTCCGCGTGCCCGTGTGCCACAGCTCGTGATCGAGCGGGTCGGGGACGCTTTCTGATGCCCGCGGAGCTCAGCCACCTATTACGGCGCTGACCGCGTCCTCCAGCTCGCGCACCGACACCGCGCCCTCGAAGCGCTCGGCGATCTTTCCGTTGCGACTGACGAGGAAGGTCCACGGCTCGGTCTCGAGGCCCCACTCCCGCATCCAACTGTTGAGTCCTCGCGCGGGATCGTTGCCCTCGAACACCTCGACATGGATGAACCGGACGCCCTTGCCCTCGAAGCGCCGCGCCGTCTCCTCGACGACGTCGACCACGGGTCCGCACGTGCGACTCGAGCAGAACTTCGGCGTCGAGAACGTCACCACAAACGGGACCTTCGCCCGCAGCGAGCCAGCGACGGAGTAGCGAAGGAGCAACTTGTCCGGAGGCGTCCTCGTCGTCAGCTTCGAGGCGTCCCCTCCGGCGGAGGCAAGCGTGGGCGTCTCCGACCGCGGGGCGGGATCGCCGGGACCGGGCTCAGAGCCATCCTTCACGACGACGTTTCCGAGCGCCTGCACCTTCTTCCCGCCCTCGGGCTCCGCGAGGAGCCAGTATGTGCCAGGCTCGGTGAGATGGAGGTGCGCGACGTAGATGTGCGTCGCATCGGCTTCCGCCCCGCCCGGCACACCTATGCGTTCGAGCTGCGCCGTCGACTCCAGGAATGGCCTGGCAGCGAGCGCCCGCGCGACCCACACTCGCGCGGTGGGGAGCAGTGAGACCTCTCCCTGGCTGTCGACGACGAGGAACGACACGCGGACGTCACCCGGCTCATGGTTCTCCGTTCCCGCGATGACCGCGACGTCGTCACCTGGCGCTCGCCAGAGCTCTTCGAGCGTGTCACCGCCCCCGGGAACACCCGATGTCTCGACGTCGTCGTCGGAGCCACCACACCCGGTCAGGAACAGGCACGCCACTGCGAGCAGTGCCAGCGCAGGGCGCATACGGTGTCCAGTGTAGTTACGCCGTCGACGCGGCCGACCCAGCCGCAGCTTCTCGAAGGTCCTAGTGACCGTCGGGCCAGGACATGGAGGCGAACTCGCCCATCCACGCCGCCAGCAAAGCCAGGTTCGTGAGAAGAAGGATCAGCTTCGGCTTCATGGCGACCTCCTCTCTGACTAGAAGCGGATTTCCTGGAGCGCCTCGGCGGCGTTCCGGTACAGGCGTGCGGATTCGCGGTCGTCTCCACGACGTGCCGCCAAATCCCCGAGTGCAACCCACGCCTCCGTTCGGTGGCTGATCGACGCCAGCTGCTCAGCAGCCGCGTCAGCCGCCCGGAAGCAGTCTCCCGCCTCGTCGAGCTGCCCGCGCTCCATTAGCGCTCGCCCCAGAACGAGCTGCGACGGGCAAACCTCGTGGAGGTAGTCCTCCCGATCTCCCAGAAGGTCGAGCGCCTTGCGAGCGAGCTCGTCCGCCTGGTCGTACTCACCACGGTTCAGATGAACCCTGGCGAGACCCTGGAGCGCCTGAGCGGCGTCAGGGGGTGAATCGCTCTCGAGCGCCCTGGAAAAGGACGCCTTCAAGTGCTCGACAGCCTGATCCTCGTCTCCCAGGAGGAGCGTGAGGCCACCGAGAGCGAGTAGGAGGCGACCGACGTTACGCTCGTCGTTCAGTTCCTGGTAGAGATTCTTCGCCCTCTGCGCATACCCACGCGAAAGGACCCAGTGGCCCTGGCGCTGCGCGATGAGGGACGCTTGGAAGTACGTATTCGCAATCGCGCGACGGTCGCCGAGGTCCTGGGCGAGCTCGAGTGCCCGTTCTACGTCCTCGTGAGCGGCGACGTAGTCACGCTGGAGCCGGTGGCAACGTGAACGCCAGCCGAGAATGTCGGCGCGCAACAAGTCACAGGGCAACCCGGATCGTTCGGCGAGGAGAAGCGCTTCGCCGAACAGGGCGACGGCCGTGCCGACGCTCGAGAGCTTGTACCGGCACACCGCGATCCGAAACAGGACATCCGCTCGGTCGACGTCCGAGAAGTCCGGACTTTCCGCAACCTCGCGTGCCGACTGCAAGAGCGCCAGGGCCGGGTTGATCTCCCCGCTCTGCTGGAGCGCCCACGCTTCGCCGGAAAGGATCCGGAGCTCGAGAGCCGGCGCCCACGTCCCGTCGACCGCGGGTCGCGCGTCCCGGAATGCGTCGATTGCCTCGGAGTACTGATGCGCCTCGGAGAGCGCTTCGGCCCGGGCGAGCAAGGCTTCGACCTTCGTGCGCTCCTCGCTGGAGACACCCGAAGTGAGAAATCCCTGGTCGACACCCAGGCGCTCGGCGAGCAGCGCGATAGTGCTCTCGGTCGGGCGAGTCTTGCCACGCTCGATCTGGCTGACGTATTCCTTGGAGAAACGGCCGCCGGCGAGCTCGGCCTGGGTCAGCCCTGCGGCAACGCGGAGCGCGCGCACGCGCTCGCCAAGATGTGTGCCCCCTTGGCGGCTTGTCGACCCTGGTAGTGCTGTTTTGGCGGTTTCGTTCATGCCCATCGAAGTGAACCCGGCTGACGGAGCGGCCGCACTCCCCTGGCCGGGGGATGTGCGCCTCCCGCATTTGGGTCAAGTAAGACTATTCGAAATCACTTGACCTAGCTACTTGACTTATCTGGACATGGCTCCTATAGTCAGGCCCACACCGCACCGATCGGACGCCAGATCGGATGCGCGGGCGCCACCGCCGGATCCGCAAGCGGGCGCAGGAAGAGCGTGGCTGGGCCGCAGAGCCACGATTCTCCGGCTCGCTGCCCCGGGAAGGGTCGCCTCAAACGGAAGACGCCCCCGGAGCCGCAGCCGGGGGCGTTTTCGTTCGTGGGGGAACCCGTGGTTCCCCCACGTGCCCCTCCTTACGCTGCGGGTCTCGAGCCAAGTTGCGCCGGGCCTGCGGGCGAATGAATCGCCCTCCGGCCTTCGACTGTTGCGACGACCTGGTCCGCTTCTTACAGGCTTCTAAGGCGTGCCCGTTAGCCAGCGGAGACGCTCGGCTTTGATCGCCTCGAAGTCCTCCGCTTTCAAGGGGCCGCCGAGGCGGTCGGCGACTGAGACGAGGAGGCTGCCCGCGATGAAGACCCATGCCTCCGTGTCAGGGTCGCGATCCGGGTGGATTCCGCCCTGCTCCTGCACTCGCCGGAGCACGTCCGCGAAGAAGTCGTGCACCTGGCGCATGTGGCCGCGCACATGGCGGCGGATCTCGGGATCCTCGCCGGCCTCGGTTATCGCCTGCATCCAGAGGCTTGGGAGCACGACCTTCATCTCACGCATCGTCGCGGGCCCGACCGCGCGCCACCCGACCTCCGGTCCGAGCTCGTCGATCTCCTTCTCGATGCGCTCCCGGATCCGGATCCACGCTCTGTCCAGGCACGCGAAGTAGAGCTCCCGCTTGGAAGCGAAGTGCCGGTAGAGGATCGGCTCCGAGACACCGGCTTCGCGCGCGATCTGCGACGTGGTCGCTCCTGCGTAGCTTCCCTCCGAGAACACCCGGAGGGCCGCCTCGACGAGCGCACGGCGCCGCTCCGCCGCGGGAAGACGCGCGCTGGTGGGAGCCGTCAAGCGGCCGTCTCCGCAACGCTGTGACCAGCCAGTCGCGCGGCTTCGTGCGGGCGAACCATGGAGAAGGCGACGACCGCCCCGAGCGTGGCGATTCCAGAGGCAACGAGGAGCGCGGTCTGGAGGCCATCGACGAACGCCTCGGGCGTCCGCTCGCCACCGGCTTCGATGGCCATGATCGCTCCGATCAGGGCGATGCCGAGCGACCCGCCGACCTGGCGGGAAGCGTTCAGGACTGCGGCGCCCACGCCGGCCTTGTCCACCGAGACGCTGCGCGTCGCCGCGGCCGCGCTCGGTGTCATGGTGAGCGCCATTCCCACACCGCCGACGAGAAACGCCGGCAGAAGATTCCAGAACGACGCTTCCACTCCGAGCCGCGAGAAGTACAGGAGCTGAACCGCGATCAGGATCATTCCCGCCGTCATGAGCCCGCGCGATCCGAACCGGTCGCTCGTCTTCCCTGCGACCGGCGCGATGAGGATGATCAGGATCGTCATCGGCAGGAACGCGGCCCCGGTCTGGACGGCGGAGTAGTCGAGGACGTTCTGCATGTACAGGGAGAGGAAGAAGAACACCCCGAACATCGCCAGCGCGACCAGGAGCATGACCATGTTCGCTCCCGCATACGTTCGGCTTCGGAAGAGCTCGAGCGGGAGCATCGGCGCCCGCTGGTAGCGCTCGAGGAGAATGAAGGCCAGGATGG
>JACDCN010000082.1 GCA_013817555.1 Actinomycetota bacterium | reverse complement strand
CCGCCCTCGACATCGGGCACCAGCAGCAGGCGCTGGAGCTACTCGACCTCCTCAGGGCCGAGTCGAAGCTGACTCTCATCGCCGCGATGCACGACCTCACGCTCGCAGCCCAGTACGCAGAGCGGATAGTGCTCCTCGACCAAGGACGAGTCGTCGCGGACGGGGTGCCGCGCGACGTGCTCACCGAGGAGACGATCGCACGCCACTACAGCGCGTCGATCGACATCGTCCCGGTCAACGGGCGAGTCGCGGTGATCCCGCGGCGAGCGACTAGCGTGCGGCAATCATGACTCTCCAGATCGTCCAGATCGTGTTTGCCATAGGGATCGTCGCGGCGTTTGCATCGCTCCAGTTTGGTCTTGTGCACCCGCAGGATCCTCGGTACCTCGTGACGAATCTCGTATCGTCCATCGGCCTGGCCGTCACTGCGATACTCACCGTTCAGCTCGGGTTCGTGATCACCAACGTGCTCTGGGTGCTCGTCTCTGCAGCAGGCCTGTTGGCGGTCGTACGCAGCCGGCGCCCGTCCTGACCTCAGAGGCCGTACGCTGTGGGATGCGCTGGCTGGTAGAGCAGAATGTCGTCCGTACCTGGCACCTTCAACATGACGGCGAGGCCGAATCCCATGTCCTCGGCCGCGCCTGCGAACTCCGCGCCCTTGGCCTCGAGCTCCACCTTCGTGACCTCGATGTCATCGCACATGAGCGAGATCGAGTGGTGCTTCGGATGGGAGAACGTCTCGCCCTCGTACGTTCCACTCGTCGGATGAACGCCGAGCTCGCTGGGGCCGGTCTTGAAGATGAGCCAGCCCGGCTCGGACTCGGGGTGCTCGACGTGCGGCCAGCCGAGGACGTCACGAAAGAACGTTCTGGTGGCCACCGGATCGTCGGAGTAGATCAGTGTGTGGATGGCTGTAAGGATCTGCGGAATCGTATTCGACTAGTCCAAACCACGGCCTAGTAATACCTAGAAACACTAGGTATAGTCGCGAGCGTGCGAGACGCGCTCAAGGGCCACGTCGATCTCCTCCTGCTCTCGGCGCTCGAGGACGAGCCCGCGCACGGCTACGAGCTCGTCGAGACCATCCGCGACAGGAGCGAAGGCGAGTTCGATCTTGCCGAGGGCACGGTGTATCCGTCGCTGTATCGCCTGGAGCGCCGTCGCCTCGTAGCCAGCGGCTGGGAGACGGTCTCGGGCAGGCGCCGCCGCGTGTACCGGCTCACGACAAGTGGACGTCGGAAGCTCCTGAAAGAGCGTTCGGACTGGCGCGCGTTTGCCCAGGCGATGGAGGCGGTCGTGACATGACGATCGACGCGTACCTCGCGGAGCTCGAGCGGCGCCTTCCACGGACCGCGCGCCGGAGAGTCGTGGTCGAGGCGCAGGAGCACCTGCGGGACTCGGCGGCGCGGCACCGCGCAGCCGGACTTTCTCCCCATGCCGCCGAAACGGCGGCGGTAGAAAACTTCGGATCGGTCGAGATCGTCGCGCGCCGGCTAGCAGTAGAAGGCGCAATCCGCGAAACCCGCATCTCGACGCTCGTGGCGCTCGGCGCGGTCGCGTTCTTCGTCGTGCCTCTCTACGTGGTTCCGGAGAACACCCTTCCTCCCGCTCCCTGGGCGGAGAAGCCGCGTGACATCTTCGTTCTCCAGCTGGTCAGCATTGCGTTCTGGCTCGGCGCAGGTGCGCTTGCGACGGCGAGCGCTGCCCTCGCGTGGACGCGTTGGTCTCGCCTCGCGGCCCCGGTGTTGACGGCGGCGCTCGTAGCGATCGCAGGCTCGGTCCTCGTCGCGGCCGCCCTCGTCGAACGCTGGTTCGCCGCTGCGTCCGAAACGCCGGCCTGGCCTCTCCTCGCCGCTCCTCTGGCCGCCGGGTGTGTCGCTGTCTGCGCCCTCGCTACGGCTTGGTCGTACCGGCGCGCGGACTTGCTCACCGGATGAGCGGGCGAGGCACTGTGCCTCGCCCGCTCGCCGATTCACGCCATCGAAACGCTCGTGCTTGTGCGCCCCTTCATGGTCAGCAGGATGCTCGTGACGAGCACCCAGGCGAGGAAGACGATGAAACTGATGAATTCGGCCCCGTCCGGGGACCAGAAGCCATCTCGGCCCCAGGCGGTGGCGCTGACGACGGACCACAGAGCTGCGACTCCGCTCAGCCACCCCCACCAGGTGTGAAGAAGGCCGGTACGGATCACGGCTCCTGCAACGGCCGCGTAGATACCCGCGCCGATGAGACTGGAGAGGGTGTCCATGGCCGCAGCCGAGTGGTAGAGAGCGAGGACGACGCTCGGATCGGCGGCCTCGTCGGCGACGCTGTACGCGAGTGCTGCGCGTAGTAGAGCCGCAACGGCGCCCACGGAGAACGTGATCGCGAAGGCGATGCCCATCGCCGCGGCCAGCCGGCCTTCACCGGCGTTCCGCATCGCCACGCCGAGTGCAGCGATGAACCAGATGATGGCCAGGACGCCGAGGCCCTGGAGGAACGTCCCCCAGAGCACCTGGTCGCGGTTGTCCTGGAAGAAGTCAGCCACGCTCGCAGCGTCATCGCTGATCTCGGGCGGCTGCCCGACGACGAGGATTCCGACGACGATGAGAACGACGGCGACGATCCCGCCGGCCGCAGCCAGCTTGTCCCACATGGCCTTGTCCATGCTCGACCTCCGTGAAGCGGGACCCTGAATAGTGATTCGAGTCGCAATCATGCGCCTTCTGCCGGACGAAGCCAACCCGGGCTAGCATCGAGCGCTCGCAACCGAGGAGGGGCCATGCGCAGTTTCGCTTTGCTCGCTGCGGTCGTCGCGGCGGTCGCCGTACCTGCTACTGCGCTCGCCAAGGGAAAGATCCTTTTCGCAGACACGGTGCCGTCCGGGAGGTCGTCGTCTATCACCTTCGACACGCACCAACCCGCCTCGTTCCGCGTCGTCTTGCATGTCCCGCTCAGGGTCGCGCGCAGCTCTTCCTGACGGGGAGGACGGCGCCGAGAGGCGGACCGCTGATCGATACGAAGAAGTCCACCTGCGACGGAGCCGCCGGTTCGTTCTATTGCCGGGGGTCATACGAGAGACTTCCGGCTGGCACGTACACGTGGCGCATCGCCTGGGTGGGGGTCGCGAAGATCCCCGCGAACGTCGAGCTGACCGTTCGCTGGTGACCGCGGCCGCGGCGGCTAGCATCGGCAGGTGTCCATCGCGGAGCCCCAGACCGACCTCGCCGTCCTCAATCAGGCCCAACGCGAGGCGGTCCAGCACACCGAAGGGCCTCTGCTCGTGGTGGCCGGCGCGGGATCGGGAAAGACACGCGTCCTCACCCACCGGGTTGCTCATCTCGTCCACGACCTGAAAGTTCGCCCGAACGAGATCCTGGCGATCACGTTCACGAACAAGGCAGCGGGGGAGATGCGGGAGCGCCTCGAGCGGATGCTCGGCGCCACCGCGCGCGCGATCTGGATCCTCACGTTCCACGCCGCCTGCGGGCGCATGCTCCGCCGCGAGGCCGAGCGCCTCGGCTATCGCTCGACGTTCTCGATCTACGACGACCAAGACCAGGTGCGACTGGTCAAGGCCTGCCTCGAGGAGCTGGGGAAGGACCCAAAACGCTTCTCGCCGCGGGGGATCCACTCCCAGATCTCGCGGGCCAAGAACGAGCTCGTGTCACCGGAGGAGTACCTCTCACGCGTCGCCTCCTTCTGGGACCAGACGGTCGCCGAGGTGTACGAGCTCTACCAGCGTCGCCTCCATGCCTCGAACGCCGTCGACTTCGACGACATGCTCATGCTCACCGTGCAGGTGTTCGAGCGCTTTCCGGAGGCGCTCTCCCGCTGGCAAAAGTCGTTCCGCTACATCCTCGTGGACGAGTATCAGGACACGAACCACGCGCAGTACCGCCTGCTTCAACTCCTCGGCGGCAAGCACGGGAATGTCTGTGCAGTTGGCGACCAGGATCAGTCGGTGTACGGCTTCCGCGGCGCTGACATTCGCAACATCACGGAGTTCGAAAACGACTTTCCCGGAACACATGTGGTCACGCTCGAGCAGAACTACCGCTCGACGAACTCGATCTTGCGAGCGGCCAATTCGGTCATCGAGCAGAACACCGAGCGAAAGCCGAAGCACCTCTTCTCCGACCTCGGCGAGGGCGATCCGGTTCGTGTTGTCGAGCTCGAGGACGAGCACGCGGAGGCCCGCTTCGCCGCCGCCGAGATCGCGGGGCTGATCGACCAGGGCCTCTCCGCGAGCGAGATCGCGGTCTTCTACCGGACGAACGCGCAGTCGCGGGTGCTGGAGGACGTGCTCGTGCGCCAGGACGTGCCGTATCAGGTCATCGGGGGGCCGCGGTTCTACGAGCGAGCGGAGGTCCGGGATGCGACCGCCTATCTGACCGTGCTTGTCAATCCGAGCGACGCCGGGTCGCTCCTGCGCATCGCCAACCGCCCGCGGCGCGGGATCGGCGACACCTCCCTGGCGCGCGTTGTGACCTACGCGGACACCACTGGACGGACACTGTGGGACGCGCTCGCCGATCCCGAGGCTGCCGGAGTGACGTCGGCCGCCTGTCGGGCCATCCGCGGCTTTCGCTCCACGATGGAGTCGTTGATGGCCCAGGCGCAGGACCTTCCGGTAGACCAGCTCCTTGAGCGGATGCTCGAGAAGACGGGAATCCTCGACGCCTACGAAGCCGAGCGCACGATCGAGGCGCGCGGGCGGATCGAGAACCTGCAGGAGCTCGTAGGCGTCGCCCGCGAATACCGCCAGCAGACTGCCGACGCGTCGCTCGCCGGCTTCCTCCAGGACATCTCGCTCGTGTCCGACCAGGACACGATCGCCGACGACCGCGGTCTCGTCACGCTGATGACCCTGCACAACGCCAAGGGACTCGAGTTCAGGGCGGTCTACGTGATCGGGATGGAGGAGGGCATCTTTCCGCACATCCGCGCGATCGAGGAGCAGGGCGTGGAGGAGGAGCGTCGCCTCTGCTACGTCGGCATGACCCGCGCGATGGAGCGGCTAACGCTGACCCACACGCTCTCGCGCTCGCTGTGGGGGCGGCGGAGCTACAACCTCGCGTCGCGCTTCCTCGACGAGCTTCCGAGGGAGGTCGAGCGCGAGCGGCTGAAGCCTTCGTCGTGGGCGAGCTACGGGGCTCAACCGAGTGCCGCTCCTCGGGGCGATCCCGGTTTGGCTCTTTCGACGGGCGATGCTGTACGGCATGCCTCGCTCGGGGAGGGAATTGTCACTGCGGTCGAGCCGGGCGGGGTTGTCACCATTCGTTTCGCGGAGGACGGCACCGAGCGACGGCTAATGGTCGAGTACGCGCCGCTCGAGAGGATCGCGTAGTGAGCCTCGAGTATCGAAGTCCCGGCCCGGACGAGTTTGCAACGGCTCTAGGGACGACCCATGCGGCGTTCGGCGAGGAGCTGAAGGACGACGACATCGAGCGCCAACGCCGGCTGATGCCGCTCGATCGCGTGCTTGCGGCCTGGGATGCAGAGCGGCCGGTAGGGGTCACCGCGTCGTATCCGTTCGAGCTGACGATTCCCGGTGGGCAAGTTTCGGCTGCAGGGGTGACCTGGGTCGGTGTCCTGCCAAGCCATCGGCGACGCGGGGTCCTGCGCGAGCTGATGCGCCGACAACTCGACGACATCCACGAGCGTGGGGAGCCGCTCGCCATCCTGTGGGCGTCCGAGTCGGTGATTTACGGCCGCTTCGGCTACGGGATGGCCGCTCCGGCGACCGAGCTGGACGCGGAGCGCAACGCCTTCGCGCTTCGGGACGATCCTGGGCCGCCTGGGTCCGTGCGGCTCGTGACCGCGGACGAGGCGGCGGAGCAGTTGCCACCGATTTACGAGCGGATCCGCGTGGAGCGGCCGGGCATGCTCAGTCGGACCGACGACTGGTGGCGACATGGTCGCCTCGCCGACCCCGAGCATTGGCGTGAAGGCAGCGGCCCGAAGTTCTACGCCCTGCTCGAGATCGACGGCGAGCCCGTCGGTTATGCGCTGTACCGGATCGCCTCGAAATGGGAGCACGGCACGCCCCAAGGGGAGGTTCGCATCGTCGAGGCGCTCGCGAGCTCACCCGACGCGACCGCCGAGCTGTGGCGCTTTCTCTTCGGCATCGACCTCGTCACGCGGGTGAAAGCGGACGCGGACCCTGCCTGGCCGCTTTTCCTGATGGTTGCCGATCCCCGGCGGCTGCACCTCTCGGTCTCGGACGGGCTCTGGCTCCGGCTGGTCGATCTCGAGGCAGCGCTGCACGCACGCACGTTCGCGGCCGGCGAGCCAGTCGTGCTCGAGGTGGCAGACGAGCTCTTGCCTCGAAACGCCGGCCGTTGGACAGTCGGAGCTGAACCCGGTCGAAGCGAAGAGGAAGGAGATGTCGCCCTCGATATCACAGACCTCGCCTCCGCCTACCTGGGGGCGTTCTCGTTCGAGCGGCTCGCTGCCGCGCGGCGCGCACGCGAACTGCGACCGGGCGGCCTTGCCCGCGCCACCGCGCTCTTCGCGACACCGCTGCCGCCCTACTGTCCGGAAGAGTTCTGAGCGCCCGATACCCCTTGTAGAGTCCGCCGAGCCGCCGCTGCATAGAGCTCGTAAGGGAGGATGGAGATGGCCTACCGCGTTCGACCATGCCGCTCGCTGGACGAGCTCGGTCAGGCTGCGAGCGCGATTGGCCACTACTTCGGCTGGGTCCCGACGGGCGAGGAGGTCGAGCGCTTCTCACAGGTGCTCCCGGTCGAGCGGATGCACGCGGCCTTCGACGGCAAGGAGATCGTCGGCGGCGCAGGGGTGTTTCCGTTCGAGATGACGATCCCGGGCGGGCCCGTCTCGTGTGCCGGCGTCACGGTCGTCGGTGTGCTGCCGACGCACCGGCGCCGCGGGCTGCTCTCCCGGATGATGCGCGCGCAGATCGACGACATCCACGAGCGCGGAGAGCCATTCGCGGCGCTGTGGGCGTCCGAGCCCACGATCTACGGCCGCTTCGGCTACGGGCACGCATCGCTTACGCACGAGATTCGCTTGCCGCGCATATGGGCAGCGCTACGGGCGGGAACACCGGCGCGCTCGGGCCAGGTCCGGCTGGTCGAGTCCGATGAGGCGCAGAAGGTTCTCCCGCGCCTCTATGACAGGGTGCGGAAAGAGACTCCAGGGTTTCTCTCGCGTTCGAAGGCTTGGTGGGAGCTCCGGCGGCTGCGCGACGACCCCTCGCGCCGCCCGCCCGGCTCGGGCCCGCTGAACCGCGCCGTTTTCGAGATCGACGGGCGACCTGCCGGCTACGCGCTCTATCGCATCGCCCAGTCGGAGGAGGACGGCCATTGGAAGCGGAACCTGAGGGTCGTCGAGGCGCTCGGCGTCGACACTCGGGCGACGCTCGAGATCTGGCGCTTCCTGCTCGAGGTCGACTGGACCGACGACATCCAGGCGTTTCTCCTCCCGACCGACCACTCGCTCATGCACCTGGTGGCACGGGTCGACCGGCTCGATCTCCGAGTCGGCACGGGGCTTTGGGTGCGGCCGGTGGACGTCGGCGCGACTCTGTCTGCGCGCCGCTACCGGTCCGACAGTCGCATCACGTTCGAGATCAGAGACTCGTTCTGCACCTGGAACGAAGGCGCCTGGACGCTCGCGGATGGGGTCGCGAAGCGGTCGAGCCGCCGACCCGACCTTCGCCTCGACGTCCAGGCGCTCGGGGCGGCGTACCTCGGCGGCTTCTCGTTCGCGGAGCTCTCCCGTGCCGGGCTGGTCGAGGAGGCGTCGCGGGGCGGGCTCGCGCGCGCCGACGCGCTCTTCCGCTCGGACCGCGCCCCCTGGTGCCCTGAGATCTTCTAGCGTCCCTCTTTCGAGGGAATCTGCCCGAAAACGCGCAAGTTCCCACTCCTCAGCGGATCCAACATCTGCCGGACAAGGTGCGGCGGCTATCAGTCTGGCGGCTGGCTACAGCCGCCGCCCTCCGGCTCCCACGCCCCCCATCGTTGGCGGACGCGCGCGCTTGAGCGCGCCGGAGAGCCGCTATCATCGGCGACCCGGGGCGGTTAGCTCAGTTGGGAGAGCACCAGCTCGACAAGCTGGGGGTCACTGGTTCGAGCCCAGTACCGCCCACCTCGCTAGAGAGCCAAAAGTTCTGCTAATAGAGGTCTTTTGGCTCTTACTCGTCGGTGGCCGTCATCCGCCCAAGACCGCCAAAATCGGCCCGTTTCGTTGT
>JACDCN010000081.1 GCA_013817555.1 Actinomycetota bacterium | reverse complement strand
CGGATTCAGGATGTTCGCGCGATGCCCCGGCGACTGCAACCAGGCCGAGACCACTTCTCGCGCGCTGGCCGAACCGAGCGCGCCGACGTAGAGATTCTCGCCGAAGCGGGTGTACGCGTATCCCGACCGCCGCATGGGGGCAGCGGCGTCCGAACCGCAGGGCGTGTGTGAGATCTGACGGCAAGACGCAACGCCGTGTCCCTTGAGCGCCGCGGCGCGTTGCAGCGAGTGCGACGCCGAGAGACGCCCTTGCCGATGGCGTGCACGCGCCCAGTTCACGAGGCACGTGATCGCGCGCTGCTGTACTTCCGGAGAAGCCGTGCGGTTGTTGGCTCCTGCGCAGGCAGCCGCCGGAGCGAGGTACGCACTCCCCCCTCGCGCCCCCCCGCTGGCGGGGTCCGCGAACGCAAGCGTCACCAGAACCAGCACGAGAAATCCGGCCACACTGAAGCGCACCGGCGCTGCCGCAGTCACTGAGATCAAAGCCCTAAGACCGATCCCTCAACTCTGTGATCCTGCCCCTCACCAGGCTCACTGCTCCGACCCTAAACGATCTCCCGGGTGGTGGCTCCTCCAACTGACCGCCGCGAGGAGACCAAGCACGAGAGTGGGCAGAATCGTGAGCGACCGGTAGAGCAACGTCCCCGCGACGGCGTCCGCATTCGATGCGCCGAATGCGACCAGAGCGCCGCTCAGACCGAGCTCGACGATGCCGAGACCACCGGGCGTCAACGGGAGAGCGCCCAGGATGCGGATCAGCGCCCACGCTGCGAACGCCTCGACCCAGGACACCTCCCCGCCCGTGACACCTACGACTCGCAGGCACACGACGAGGAGCAGGAACACCGTCAAGTGCCCGGCGAGGGTCGCGAGAGTGAGAACATGCCACCGCCGCCTTAGGAGCTCGAGGGCTCCTGAGCGGAACTGCGCGAGCGCCTCGCCGCCCCAGGTGACGGGGTTACGTCGCAGGAGCCGCAATGCGCGGCTCGTAAGCCGCGCAACTGCTGAGCCGATCCGGCGCGCCCGCTCGGAGCTCGAGAGCGCAAACGCGAAGACGACGACGGCGACGACGAGGACGGCGAGGCCGACGAAGGCTGTGGTTCGCAGGGCGGGGTGATCCTGCTCGATTCCCGTGAGCAGGATCAGCGCGACGACGGGAAAGACGAGATTCGCGAACTGGTTCCAGACCCCGCTGACCGCAACGGCGAGCGCTGAGGAGCCGCTGCTGAAGCCCCACGAGCGAAGCATCGAGTACGACCCCGCCATTCCCACCGCGGCGCCTGCGGGCGTGACCATCGAGAGCGCCGTCGACGCCTGGGTCATCACCAGCGCCTGGCGGAAGGCGAGACCCGGCAGCGCCACCATCCAGCTCGGCGGAAACGTCGCGATATTCAGCACCGTGGCTCCCGCGAGCAGGAGTCCATCCCGCCGGCTCAAGCCCCTCATGACGTCCCAGACGTCGCGGTAGTCGGCGATGCGCGGAAGGACGAACACGAAGATCGCGCCGACGATCGCGGCTGTTGCGACCCCACCGAGGATCCGCTTCCGGTGCTTCCGCCAGCCCCCTCCGGGTGCCGCCGTGCCGTCTGGCATCTGCGAGAACCTATCGTGGGAGGTCAATCCAATCGGAGGGAGCCGGCATGACCATCCGCAAGAGAACGTTCACACCAGGCACGGCGATCGCGCTGCTCGCGCTCTTCTTCGCGCTCGGAGGCTCGGCGTTCGCGGTCGGCGAGCGAGTCCAGAGCGCGAGCGTCGCCCAGCAGCGCTGCTCGAACGGGGCAGTACGCGGTATCGCGTATGTCACGGGAAATCCGACGATGGGCATTGCCAACGTCGGCGGGACCTTCACTAGCGCGGGTGTCGTTTTCGGCCGAAAGTTCAACTGCAACGGCAAGGCGATCCAGGTGCGGAGAGCGTCGTTGGGAGTGTTCGAGATCCGTTTCGTCGGAAACCCGGCCTCGAGCGCCGTCGCAAGCGGGGTAGGGAACGCCTACGCGGTCGTCGATCCGCTGCCTGGCGGCATCTTCCGCGTCGCCGTGCACCCCGCCGGCCGCGACGATCCCGCAGACCAGCCCTTCGTCATCGTCCTCGTATGAGCTTGCTATGTGAGTGAGCACCAGCGGCCGCGAAGCGGACGCCTTTAGGGGTCTTCGCGCGATCGGAGTCCACGCTAGTGGATTCCGATCTTGCGCCGGCAATCAAGGCAGCCGGGGCGCGACCAAGACGCCGAGCACGCCTGCCGCCACCAGGAGGCCGGCCGCGAGCGCGACGAACAGGAACGTGACCTCCGTCTTACCGGGCTCTCGTCCCAGACGCGAGCCGAGGTTGTCATACGCCTTCTCGAGCGCGTCGGCGGTCCGTGCCTCCGAGAACTCGCCACCAGTGGTCTCGGCGATCTGGCGAAGCGTCTCGGGATCAGGCGGAACGGGAATCCGCTGAGAGTCGCCCGTGCCGGGGCTGAAGCCCCCTCCGCCGAACGGACCTCGCGCAATGGTGCCCTCCGGCGTCCCGAGCGCGACCGTGAACACGGGGAAGCACGCGTCCCGGGCGAGGGCCGCACCTTCGAGCGGCTGGAGGATCCCCCGCGTCTGGGCGCCGTCCGAGAGGAAGAGAATCGACACTGGTCCAGGCTCGTCGCAGGTCGTCACCTGCGCGAACGATCTTCGACCACCGGGATCGGGAAGCGCAATTTCCTCCTCCGTGGGCAACTCCTGCTCGGTTGCCCGCTTGCCCAGGTCGACGGCGGTCTCCAACGCGTCGCCGATCGCCGTTCCGCCGAAGACCAGGAACGTGTCGATCTCGTCCACGGCGGTTCGCACGAGGTCGTGATCGCGGGTCGGAGGCGTGGCCACCTGGGTCTCTCCCGCGAAGACGACGAGCCCTACTCGCAGACGGTCGGGCGCTTGCTCCAGGAATGTCCGCACTGCCTCCTGCGCCGCGCCTAGCCGTGTCGGCTCGACATCCTCCGCCTGCATCGAGCGCGAGGTGTCGACGACGAGGATCACGGTCGCGCGGTCTTCCAGCACCATCCGCTCGACCTGCGGGCGAGCGAGACCTGCCAGAAGCACGGCAAGGGCGAGGGCGAACAACGCGGGCGGCACGAACCTCGGCCACGATCGTCCCGACACCACCGAGGCGAGCACGTCCATGTTCGTGAACCGCACGGCGTAGCGCGTCCGCCGCCGCTCCGCATAGAGCCAGGCGCCGACGGCTGCTACGAGCACGAGGAGGGTGAGCAGGAGCCACGGGCTCTGGAAGCTCATCGCTGCCTCGCGCAGACAGCCTGAACCTGGAGCACGGCGCGGACGCCTTGGAGCTCAGCGTCGCCCCGCACCGTCACTCGGATCTCTCCGCTGCGAACGGCTCGGGACCCGCTGACGCTCGAGACGAGACTTGCGCCGGGGGGCGTTCTCGTAAAGAACCCGAAAGCGTGCGACGCCCCCACGAGGCGCTCACCAGAGCGACATCCGAAGCTCACGCTCGTGGTTCCCGGGCGCACCCTGACGCTCTTCGCGCGCCGGGTCGCCGGCTGCCCCGGTGGGAAGACAGAGACCGAGGTCGGAACACGCGTGCCGCCGCCTTGTGTCGGCATGCAGCCGACGTAGGGCTTGAAGCTCGACAAGCCGGACGATCTCCCCACGTGCTTCGCGACGAACGTCACGGACCGCGAGGTCGTGATACCGGGGTTGACCGGGCTCCCGAGCGTTCCGAGGAAGCTCACGTCGATCGCTCGCCGGCTGAGCTCCGCGTCCAGGCCGCCCACGATGTAGTTCCGAGGACACGTGAGCTGCCAGGCAACCTCGGGGCGTACCGCTCCACCCGACGTAGGCACCGCAACCCACGGCCCGACGATCGGCACGCACACTTGCAGACCCTCGCACTCGTTTGCGCTTCCGGCAGGTGACGCCAACGCGAGCCCCGCCGCGAGTGTGCCCATGAGAACGGCAATGCGGAGAACGCGCGTCACGGAACCCTCTGGAAGAGGAAAGCCGAGAGCGCTCCGCCGACGAGCAGGAGCGCCGCGGCGCCGGCGGCGAAGAAGTCGGTGACCTCCCTGGACTCCTCGCGCTCGCCCAGCCGCGAGCCGAGCTCCTCGTATACCTCGCGCAAGCGCTCGTCGTCCGTCGCGGTGAAGAACTCGCCCCCGGTTGCCGCGGAGAGCGCCTGCAGCGTCTCCGGGCTCGGCGGCACCTGGGTGATGCGCCGGAATCCCCCGGTCAGCGTCTCTTCGACGACGCCCTCGGCCGTTCCCACGAGCACGGTGTGCACGGGAATAGCTTGCTCCTTGGCTTGCTTCGCGGCTTCCGTGGGATCGACCCGCCCGCCGTCACGCGCGCCGTCGGAGATGAGGAGGATCGCGCGCGGCGGAACGACCTCGTCGCTCGCGCTCCGTCGCTCCCCGAGCCGGACGGAGAGAGCCACCGCGTCGCCGATAGCCGTCCCCTCGCCGGGGGAGAGCGAGTCGAGCGCTTCCTCGACGAGAGCACGATCGTGCGTGGGCGGCACCCCGACCGCTGCTCGGCTGGCGAAAGACACGACTCCCACTCGGAACTTCTCCGGGACTTGGGCGAGAAACGCTTCGGCGGCAGCGCGCGCAGCGTCGAGCCGTGTCGGCTTGACGTCCTCCGCCTTCATGGACCGGGAGACGTCCATGGCGAGAATCACCGTCGCCTCCTCGCGCGGGACGCTGACGATCGCATGCGGTCGCGCGACGCCGACGATCATCGCTGCCAGGCCGAGTAGGAGAATGGCGACCGGCAGATAGCGTAAGCGTCCTGGCTCGCGGTCGATCACGTTCGGAAGGAGGGCGGGGTTGCCGAACGAGGCCCGTGAGGCGGTGCGCCGCCGTTCCGACCAGAAGTACGCGAGGACGAGCAGCGGGAGGAGGACGAGTCCGGAGAGCGCGATCGGCCACGAGAAGGTCACGAGCCGCGCCGGCGCAGGAAGACGACCAGCGGGCGAAGCCAGTCTCCCGAGGTGGTAAGCACGACATGCCTGACGCCGATGGAGGTGAGCGCGCGTGCGACCTGTGCCCGCTCCGCGCTCGCGGCAGCGGCGAAGCGCTCGCGGAGACGGCGGCTGCGCGTGTCGACACGGAGCTGCCGTCCCGTTTCCGGGTCGACGAGCCGCAGGAAGCCCACGTTCGCGAGCTCCTGCTCGCGCGGGTCCCGGATCTCGACCGCGACGACGTCGTGGCGGCTGGCGAGCTCGAGCAGCGGCCGCCGCCAGTCTTGCGGCCCCCGGAAGTCGGACACGACGACGACCAGCGATCGCTGCCGCGTTCCGGCTCCCGCTCGGGAGATTCCTTGGCTGAGCGAGGTTGCCCCGGCCGCGTTCCCAGACTCTTCCGGCTCTCGGCGAAGCGCGGCCAGAAGGCCGACCAGGCCAATTCGTCCCTGTCTGGGCGGAATCGTCCTCGGCTTGGCGTCTCCGAACGTCACGATCCCGAGGCGGTTGCCTCGCCGCGTTGCGAGATGCCCGATTGCGATCGCTACGCCTTCGGCGACGTCGGCCTTTCGTCGGTCAGCCGTGCCGAACTGCATCGACAGTGACGTGTCGAGCACGAGCCAGGTGACGAGCACCCGCTCGGCGAGGTCCACGCGAACGTGCGGCTCGTTCGTCCGCGCGGTCACATTCCAGTCGATCCGCCGCACGTCGTCGCCCGGCGTGTACGGGCGTACCATGGCGAGCTCGGAGCCGGTGCCGAGCAGGTTCGAGCGGAAGTCGCCTGCGAGCAACCCTTCCATCCGCCGCGCGATCGAGACGTCGAGCGCTTTCAGCAGCCCTTCCGGCATCGAGCCCGGGCCCGGACGGGCGGGGTTCGAGGATACGAGCGCGCTGGCGGGGAGAGTTGTCATGCCGCGTTCATGCGAGCCAGGTCGAGCTGCGGCGCCGGAACGGCGGCAAGTACCTGGTCGAGGATCACGTCGGGACTCACCTCCTCGGCGAGAGCCTGGTAGCTCAGCACGAGCCGGTGCCGGAGCGCGTCTCGCGCAAGAGCCTGCAGGTCTTCCACGAGCGCGTACTCGCGGCCACGGATCAGCGCGAGCGCCCTCGATCCCTGCACCAAGCTGATCGGCCCACGCGGGCTCGCACCGTAGGAGATGTAGGGAGCGATGCCGGACAATCCATGCGCCTCCGGCTCGCGCGTCGCGGTTGCGATGTCCACGGCATAGCTGACGAGCGACGGGTCGACGTAGATGTCGAACACCGCCCGCTGGAGCGCCGTCAGATCGGCGAGCGAGAGAGCCTGACGGAGCACGGGCGCCGCGATGAGCTGGCGCTGGACGACGGTCAGCTCCTCGTCGTGCTGCGGGTAGCCAATCACGACCTTGAGCATGAACCGGTCGATCTGCGCCTCCGGCAAGGGGTAGGTGCCTTCGGACTCGATCGGGTTCTGGGTCGCCATCACGAGGAAGGGCTCGGGCACGGGGTACGTCGTGTGCGCGATCGTCACTTGACGCTCCTGCATCACCTCCAGCAGCGCGGACTGGACCTTCGCGGGCGCGCGGTTGATCTCGTCGGCGAGCAGGAAGTTGCAGAAGACCGGCCCGAGCTCCGTGTCGAACTCGCCATCCCCGACGCGGTAGATGCGCGTCCCGACGAGGTCGGAGGGAACCAGGTCGGGGGTGAACTGGACGCGCGCAAACGTTCCTCCGAGAACACCGGCGGTCGTCTTAATGGTCAGGGTCTTGGCCAGGCCGGGGACGCCTTCGATCAGCAGATGCCCCTGCGCAAGTAGGCAAACGAGCACCCGTTCGAGCATCGCGTCCTGCCCCGCGATGACGCGCCTGATCTCGAACAACGCCTGCTCGAGCTGCTCTTTGGCTTCCGGCGGTGAGGGGACGGTGACTTCGTCCGACTGCTCGGTCACGTAAGGGCTCCTCTCTCGCGGCTCTTCTTGCGAACCTATACGAAAGCAGATCGAACCTGAGTGTCGGATAAGACCTCGTAAAAACGCAGTGCCGGCGGGCTCAGTGACAGGAGCCGGTGCCGGCGTCCGTGAAGGAGCCGACAGCCGGGCGGAAACGCCAGCTGTACCCGCTGGCGCCGAGGGTGAGCTCGAGAATCCCCAGGCTCGAGACGTCTCGCGCCTCGCTGTTCGCGCGCACGGTCGGGAACGTGCGGACGTTCTTGCCGCCCGCGCCGGAGACGAACTGGCGGATCCCGCGGACCGTGTCGAGGGCGCCGCTCGGGGTTTGCGGGGCAAATCGCTCGTAGTCGTGGTCGTGCCCGACGAGGACGAGATCCGCATTCGCGTCGTAGAGCGCCTGCCAGAACGCCTGGTACGTCGAGTCGCTCCCGTGCTCTCCGGACGAGAAGCGCGGGTGATGCCAATAGGCGAGGGTGCAGGACGCGGACGAGTGGGAGGCGAGATCGGCGCGGAGCCACTGCTCCTGCGGCGAACCGGCTCCGCAACCGCCCACGGAGGAGCAGTTGGAGTTGAGCGCGATCAGGTGCCAGCCGCCGAGGTCGAAGCTGTAGTAGCCCTTCGTGGGGTCTCCCGCAGCCGCGCCGAAGTACTGGTAGTAGCCCGCCGCGCCCCCAGTTTGGTACTCGTGGTTCCCGGGCGCCGGATGCGTAATCGCCTTCACGCGCCCCCAAGACGGATCGTAGGAGGCGCCGAACTTCGAGAACGCCCCGTCCTCGTACTGGAGGTCACCGAGGCCGAGGACAGCCTCGTAGCCCGCTCCGACCAGCAGATCGGAGGTCGCGCGTTGACGGCACTCGAGGCCCACGCCGAGTCCCCCGTTAAACGAGCCGCTCGCCGGGTCGCACGCGATGTCGCCGGCCGCGGCGATCTTCGTCCCGACCGGCACCGGGCCGTCGTCGTCCACGATCGTGCCGAGGCCCGAGCCGTCCGCGATCGTCGCCCCCAAAGGGCTCGAGAGCTGCACGAAAAGCGTCTCGTCCTGCTCGTCGAGCGTGTCGCCGACGACCTGGACGGTGACCGTTCGAGTCCGATTACGTCGATCGAACGACAGGCTTCCCGATGCAGTCGCGTAATCGTCGGGGGCGGTCGCGGTCCCGTTCGAGGTGGCGAAGGAGACCGTCGCCGCGGCTTTCGTCGAGCCGGAGAACTGAACCGTAAAGACGAGCGCCGAGGAACCGCTCGAGCCCTCGACCACGGTGGCGTCCGAGATCGCGAGCGAACCGCTTCCGCCGCCCGGACGCGCGGCGAATCCTGCGCTGACGACGGTCACGAA
>JACDCN010000325.1 GCA_013817555.1 Actinomycetota bacterium | reverse complement strand
CAAAAGAAGAAGGAGGCTGTCGCCTAATGGGCCAGAAGGTGCATCCCGGCGGGTTCCGCGTCGGCGTCATTCACGACTGGAAGTCGAACTGGTGGACCGGGCGGCAGGAGTTCGCGGCCTACCTGCTCGAGGACGTCAAGATTCGCAAGCACATCCTCGGCAAGCTCTCGCACGCGGGGCTCTCCGACATTCTCATTCGCAAGGACAAGCAGCGGATCACCGTGGACATCTACACGGCGCGCCCCGGCATCGTGATCGGCAAGTCCGGCGTGGAGGTCGACGCCCTGCGCCGGGACCTGCACGCGCTCACGCAGAAGAACGTGCACATCAACATCAACGAGATCAAGCGTCCCGAGCTCGACGCGAAGCTCGTCGCACAGTCGATCGCGGAGCAGCTCGAGAACCGCGTGAGCTTCCGGCGCGCGATGAAGCGCTCGCTGGCCTCCGCGATGCGATCTGGGGCTCAGGGCATCAAGATCACCGCGGCGGGCCGTCTCACCGGTGGCGAGATGAGTCGCCGCGAGATGTACTCGGAGGGCCGAGTCCCGCTGCACACCATTCGCGCGGACATCGACTACGGCCAGGCGGAGGCGAAGACAACAGCCGGCCAGGTCGGCGTCAAAGTCTGGATCAACAAGGGCGAGATCATGCCCGAGGGCTTCGAGGGAGCCGGCGGTCGCGACTCGCGCCTCGGTGACCAGGATCAGGCGCGCCGGCGACAGGGTTCGTCGGGCGAGGGGCTTGGAGCTTCACGGGAGGGTCGCGGGCGCAATGTCGATCGCGAGGGTCTCGGCATCGTCCCCCGCAAGCGGCGTGGTCAGCGCCCGGGAGGACGCGCAACCCAGCGACCGCGCAGCGACGATGTTGGCGCGACCGCGGTGGAGCCGGAGGCGCAGCCGGTCGAGGCTGAGACCGTTGCCCCGGAACCGGTCGTCGAGCCGGCTCTCGAGGTTGCTCCCGAGCCGGCTTCCGAGACCGAGGGTGAAGCCTGATGCTCATGCCGCGCAAGACGAAGTTCCGCCGCCACCACCGGGGACGCCGCGCCGGCCTGTCCAAGGGCCAGACGACCGTGCAGTTCGGCGACTACGGGCTCAAGAGCCTGGAAGCGGGTTGGATCTCGAACCGCCAGATCGAGGCTGCCCGAATCGCGGCCACGAGGAAGATTCGGCGAAGCGGGAAGGTCTGGATCAATCTCTTCCCCGACAAGCCCTTCACCAAGAAGCCGGCCGAGACCCGCATGGGCTCCGGCAAGGGCTCTCCGGAGGGCTGGGTCGCAGTCGTCAAGCCGGGCCGCGTCATGTTCGAGCTGGCCGGGGTCGACGAGGAGCTGGCGAAAGAGGCGCTCCGGCTGGCGGGCCAGAAGCTGCCGGTGAGGACGAAGTTCGTGAAGAGAGAGGCTGATCTCTTTGAGAGCTAGAGAACTGCGTGCCCTGACCGACGACGAGCTCGACCGGAAGATGGCCGAGACGCGGCGGGAGCTCTTCAACCTGCACTTCCAGACTGCGACGGGAGTGCTCGAGAACAGCGCCCGGCTCCGCACCGCGAAGCGCGAGATCGCGCGCATCCTGACCGTGAAGAGCGAGCGTGCCAGAGGACTGACGACATGACTGAGGAGAACGTGAACAAAAACGAAGAGACGCAGGACGAGACCGTCGACGCTACCGAAGCGTCCCAGGAGACATCGTCCGAGACGACGGACGCCCCGGCGGGGGTCGCCGACGTCGAGAACGTGCCGGAGGAGGCGGCCCCGGAAAGCGAGCCTGCGGCGGAACCCGAGCCGCCCGAGACGGAGCCGGCGACCGAGGCACCTGCGCCGGCAGCGGAAGCTTCGCCTGCCCCCGAGCCCGAGGACGTGCCCCAGCCGGTAGGCGACGACCCTGTTGCGGAAGCGGTCCAGGCAGAAGAGGAGCCCGCTCGAGAAGCAGCGGAGGCGGTCGAAGAGGAGCCCGCCGCTGAGGAGGGAGCTGCCTCGAGCGAGACCCCGGTTTCCCCTGAGGTCGAGCTCGCCGCCGTGCCGGCCGCGGTCTCCGAGCCCAAGAAGAAGAAAAAGCGCCTTCCTCGCGCGTTGCGTTCCCAGCGGACGAAGACGAAGCGCGAGCGCCCGGCCGAGCGCAAGCCCATCGCCCGCCTGCCCAAGCCGGAACACGCTCGCGGGCGTCGTCAGGAGCGCCAGGGGAAGGTCGTGTCAGCCGCGTCTGACAAGACGATCGTCGTCCGTGTCGACACCGCGAAGGTGCATCCCATGTACAAGAAGGTGATCCGCCGAAGCACCAAGCTGCACGCGCACGACGCGGAGAATCAGGCGAAGATCGGCGACGTCGTCCGCATCGTGGAGACGCGCCCGATCTCGAAGCAGAAGCGCTGGCGGCTCCAGGAGATCGTCGAGGCCGCCAAGTGACGCTCGCCACTCGCACAGCTCGCACGCGCTGGCTCGCTGC
>JACDCN010000080.1 GCA_013817555.1 Actinomycetota bacterium | reverse complement strand
CTCGCCAAATCGCCGCACTCTGGCCTTGACACGATTCAGTGTCTGACACCGCTAGGCTCGCGCGCATGTCCGAGCAGCCGATCTCCTTCGCGCGCGGGGCGCCTGCTCCGGAGCTGATTCCGGCCGTCGAGCTCGCAGACTGCGCCCACGCGGTCGCGCAGCGTGACGGCGCCCGCATCTTCGCGTATGGACCGGGCGGCGGATACGGGCCCCTGCGTGAGTGGGTCGCTGCGCGGCACGAGGTCGAGCCCAGTCGTGTCGTCCTGACCGTCGGCGGGTTGCACGGCTTCGTGCTGTACGCCGCCGAGGCGCTCGCGCGCCGGCCGGGGCGGGTTCTCGTCGAGGGGCCGAGCTACGACCGCCCGCTGAAGATCCTCGCCCGCGAGAACGCCGAGGTGGTGTCGCTCGACATGGACGAGCAAGGGCTCGATCCGAGCGCCTTGGAGGACGAGCTTCGACGGACGGACGATAAACCTTCGTTTCTGTACACGATCCCGACCTTTCAGAACCCCAGCGGGCGCACGCTCTCGGCCGAGCGGCGGGTGCGAATCGCCGAGATTGCCGAGCGACACGGTCTTCCGGTGCTCGAGGACGACCCGTACGGGCTCGTCCGCTACGAGGGCGACTCGGTCACGACACTGCACGAGCTGATGCCCGGCGCGCTCGTCACGCACACATCCTCGTTCTCGAAGACCGTGGCTCCCGGGCTCAGAACCGGGTACTTTGTCCTTCCCGCCGCTGAGGCCGCAGCCTTTGAGGAGCGCGCGGTCTCGACTTACATCTCGCCGCCCTATCTCACTCAGGCCACGATCGCGGAGCTCATCGAGCGAGGCCGCTTCGAACCGAACCTGGAACGCGTTCGGTCGGAGCTTCGAGTGCGGCGCGATGCGATGCTAGAGGCGCTCGAGCGCGAGCTCCCGACGGGTTCGTCCTGGAGTCGGCCTCAGGGTGGATACTTCATCTGGCTCGACCTTCCGCAAGGTGCGAGCGCATCCGAGCTCGCGACGCGCGCCGCCGAGAGCGGCGTTGGGATCGTCCGGGGCGAGGACTTCTTCCCGCCGCGCTCGGGACGCGGTGACTCGTCGGTGCGGCTCGCCTTCAGCTACGAGACTCCTGAGCGGATCGCGGAGGGGGTATCGGTGCTTGGGACGCTCTTACGCTGAGCGGCGGTTCCGGCGCACGCGCCAGCGGTCGAACAGGAAGCCGCCTGCGAACCCGATGCCGAGACAGAGGAGAATCAGGACAAGCTTCGAGATCCTCGTCGAGAAGAAGACGAAGCTGATGTCCACCTGCTCCCTGTTCAGCACGATGATCAGGACCGCGTAGACGGCAAGCACGGCGAACCCGATGAGCGTCCAGGGAATGTCGCGCTTCTCCCGCGTCGGGATCGAGCTTTGCGGTTCCACGACGCGGATCCTAGTGCTTCCCGCCGTAAATACGGTCGCGATTCGCCGGCGAGAACCGAGCAGGCCTAGGACGCAGGGAGCGCCAATATTCTTGGATATTGGCCCGACTGTGGACGACGGCATGCGAAGTGTTCGCGAGGGGCGCGAAGTGCGGGCGTATTTACGGCGGGAAGCACTTAGGGCTCTTAGGCGGCGTGACCGACCGCGACGCGCGGAAGCGGACGCGGTACGAGCTGCGGCTGCCGCGGTGGCGAGAGAACACCGGCCTGTGCCGCGCGGAAGGTCGGACACGGCTGATTCCCAGGGAGGGCACAGAGACCCTCGCGCCGGAAGTAGCAGTCGTCGCAGGTGGCGGGTGAGCGTATCTTCGTCATTCTCCGAAGCGGCCGCCCCTCAGCGACCAGCCCGCATTCTGGCGAGCAGGTCGCATTCCGACAACCCCCTAGGAGACAAATTCGCCGCAATTTGCGCCTGTTCTCAGAATGGCCAAAAGCCCTGCAAAGTCAGCACTTTCTACCAGTCGTTGTCAATGTCCGCAACGCCTGTTGAAAACTCTCCACAGGGATGACCTCCAGATCTCCCGCATGCTGCCGTGCCTCCTCCGCGTTCGCGCCCGCCGGCACCACGAAGGCATCCACATCCGCATTGCGCGCGGCAATCGTCTTCTGCCGCAGCCCGCCGACAGAGAGCACCGTTCCGTCGAGCGCGAGCTCTCCGGTGGCGGCGATATTGCATCCGTGTGTGACGTCACGCCCGAGCGCGCGCGCGATCTCGAGCGCGAAGGGCAACCCGGCGGAGGGCCCGCCCACGCGACCGAGATCGATGTCGATGTCGATAGGAACCTCGATGTCGGCCTGCTGGTCGACTCTGATGCCGACGATCGCCCGGTTGGGATCCTCCGGGCTGGCCACCGTCTTGACCGACACCTTCAGCGTCTCGTCGTCGCGTTGCAGGGTGAGCTCGACCTCGTCCCTCGGCTTGCGCCGCCCGATCTCGCGACGCAGCTCGTCGGGGGTCTGCACAGCGACGCCGTCTACCGCCACGATCACGTCTCCGGAGTCGATTTCAGCCGCCGCGGGGACGTCGGAGGCGACGTCGATCACGAGTGCTCCCTGCGGTTTCGCGACGACGTCCTGCCCTAAAGCCCGAAGGGCGACCGCGGAGGCTACGAGCTCCGAGCGGCTCATCTCGGCTGCTGTCTGGCGGTCTCGCTCGGCTTCAGAGGTGCCGGCCGGTAGGAGCGCCTGCTCCGGGACGACGGTGGATCCTTCCGGGCGCAGGAACGGAAGGAGATCTTCGAGCCGTGTGGTCCGGCGAACGAATACGTCGACGTAGTACACGTCACCTTCCTCGATCGGGCGCGCGCCCTCGACAGTGACCCGCTCGGCGAGAGGCTTCGCATTCCCGGGGGTGAAGATGAACTCCTCCGCAGGGAGGATCCAGAGAGTGAACGCCGCTGCCAGGCCGATCAGTCCCAGCGCGACCAGGATGCCCGCAAAGCGCTTCACGGCAGGGTCACGCGATGGCTTGAGCTCGCTTCAGAATGAACGGCCATGTCACGACGCGGCCCTGGACGCCGTGATGCCGCGTCCTCGGTCACGTCCATATCGCAGAGGATCTGGACGCTCCCTGCGTCCTTGCCTCACGACGTCCAGCATCCGCCTCGCGACGGGCGATCATCCTAAAGAGAGCTCTCAAAGAAGTCCGCGAACGAGGCCGCCGTCGACACTGACGACGGTTCCCGTGACATAGGACGCTCGGTCCGAGCAGAGAAAGGCCACGACGTCCCCGATCTCGCGCGGCGTTCCCAGGCGGCGGAGGGGGATCGCCTGGAGATCGGCCTCGCTCGGGCCATCCGGGTTGACCTCGCGAATGCGCTCGGTGTCGATCCAGCCGGGAGCGATCGAGTTCACCGTGATTCCCGCTGGGCCGAGCTCGCGCGAGAGCGACTTCGCCCAACCGATGACTCCCGGCCGGACTGCGTTCGAGAGCGCGAGGTTGTCGGTCGGTTCCTTCACCGTGCTGGAGGTGATGTTGACGATGCGGCCGGCCCCGCTCCGCTCGAGATGGGGAAGACAAAGACCGGTCAGCCGGACGACGGAGACGAGGAGGAGCTGAACCGCGGACTCGACCTGTTCGGCCGAAAGTCCGACGGCAGCCGTTCGGGGCGGCCCGCCGGAGTTGTTCACGAGGATGTCGATGCCGCCGTGGGCGTCGATCGCCGTTCGCACGAGCCGCTCGACATCGTTCGCGCTCGTGACGTCACCGGGAACTGCGATTCCGCCCAGCCGCTCTGCTTCCTCGCGAAGCGGCCCGGGCTTGCGGGCGAACATGACGACATTCGCACCTTCGGTCGAGAGCGCCTCAGCTATCCCGAGCCCGATTCCGGCAGAGGCGCCGCACACGATCGCGGTGCGACCTTCGAGGTTGAGATCCATGGTCGAAGCGAGGCGTGCCTCGTCTAGCCCTTTCCGAGAACGCCGACCACGTCCCGTACGGCCGCGGCCGACTCTTCGAACCACGTCTGTTCCTGCTCCGAGAGGTCGAGCTCGACGATCTCCTCGATCCCTGCTGAGCCCAGCTTGACGGGGACGCCCATGTACAGCTCCGTGACTCCGAACTCCCCCTCGAGGTAGGCAGTGCAGGGGAGGACTCGCTTCTGGTCGAGAAGGACGGCCTCGACCATCTCCATCACTGCCGCGGCCGGCGCGTACCACGCCGACGTGCCGAGCAGCTCGACGACCTCTCCGCCGCCCTTCCGCGTCCTCTCGACCATGGCGTCGATCCGCTCCTGCGATACGAGCTTCGTCAGCGGGACGCCCCCGACGGTGGTCGCCGAGACAACGGGCACCATCTGATCTCCGTGCCCGCCTAGGACGAGCGCGTGCACATCGCGGACGGACGCCCCGGTCTCCCAGGCGATAAAGGCCCGGAACCTCGCGGTGTCGAGGATCCCGGCCTGGCCGAAGACGCGCTCCTTGGGGAGTCCGGAGGCGCTCTTCGCCACGTGGCACATCGCGTCTAGGGGGTTCGAGAGCACGATCACGATCGTGTCGGGCGAGTGCGTGAGCGCCTGCTCCGTGACCGAGCCGACGATCTTCTCGTTCGTCGTCACGAGATCGTCACGACTCATTCCGGGCTTCCGCGGCACGCCCGCCGTGACCACGACCACGTCCGACGCGGCAGTGTCCTCATAGCTGTTGGATCCGGTGACGTTGGGCTCGTAGCCGAGCACGGACGCCGCCTGGTCGAGGTCCAGCGCGATGCCTTGCGGAAGGTTCTCGACGATGTCGACGAGGACGACGTCCGCGTAGTCGCGACGGGCGAGCTCTTGGGCGATCGTGCGTCCGGTCAGCCCTGCGCCGACGACGGTGACCTTGCTTCTCACGTGTCTTCTCCTAGCGTCTCGATGATTGCGTCCGCGTACTCGGAGGTGCCCACGGCGGTCGGGTCGTCGCGGCTGGGCTTGAGGTCGTAGGTGACTCGCGAGCCCTCGGCAATCACGGCGGACACCGCGCGCTCGAGCCGCTCCGCCGCTTCACGCTCGCCGAGATGCTCGAGCATGAGCTTGCCTGAGAGGATCATCGCGGTCGGATTCACCTTGTTCAACCCCTTGTATCTCGGCGCGGAGCCGTGGGTCGCCTCGAAGACGGCTGCATTGACCCCGATGTTGGCGCCCGGCGCGACTCCGAGCCCGCCGACCAGACCGGCCGTCAGGTCGCTGACGATGTCCCCGTACAGGTTGGGGAGCACGAGCACGTCGAACTCCTCAGGCCGCTGGACGAGCTGCATGCAAAGCGCGTCGACGAGCACTTCTCGAGATGCGATGTCCGGGTAGTCCCGACTTACCGAACGGAACACATGGAGGAAGAGCCCATCGGTGAACTTCATGATGTTCGCCTTCGTCACGCCGGCGACCTCGCGGCGGTTGTTCGCGCGAGCGTGCTCGAACGCGAAGCGGATGATTTGCTCCGACGCCTCGGCACTCATCGACTTGATGGAGATCCCCGAGCCCGCCGCGATCTTCTTGGGCTGCAGCTCGTTCAGCATCCCGATGACCTCGGCCGCGTTTTCGCTTCCCGCCTCGTACTCGATGCCCGCGTAGAGGTCTTCGGTGTTCTCGCGAACGACGACAATGTCGACGTTCTCGTAGCGCGTCCGGACACCCGGATACGTCTTGCACGGGCGCAGGCAGGCGTAGAGCCCGAGCTCGTGCCGCAGGGCGACGTTGACCGAGCGAAACCCGGTGCCGATCGGAGTCGTGATCGGCCCTTTCAGTGCGACGCCGTTCTGCTTGACCGAGTCGAGCGTCTCCTGGGGAAGCGGCGTTCCGGCCTCCTCCATGACGTCGACCCCGGCCTGGCAGACGTCCCAAACCAGCTCGACACCGGTCGCCTCGAGGACGCGGCGGCTCGCCTCTGTCAGCTCTGGGCCGGTTCCGTCACCGGGAATCAGGGTCACGCGATGGCCCATGGGCGCGGCGATCGTACCTGGGGGCGTGCGGAATCCCTCTCAGGTAGCGTCCGCGGACGGATGAGCGGGGTCGCGGACTTCAAGCCGGGTCTCGAGGGCGTAGTTGCCGTCGAGACCGAGATCGCGGAGCCGGATCGTGACGGGGGGTCGCTTCGCTACCGCGGTGTCGACATCGAGGAGCTCGTCGGCAGCGTTCCCTACGAAAAGGTCTGGGGACTGCTCGTCGACGAGAGCCTCGAGCCGGGAATGCCCGAGCCGGAGCCCTACGAGCCGCTCACTTTGACGGGCGATGCTCCCGCCGACGCCCAGGCCGAGCTGGCGCGCCTGTCAGTCGTCTGGGAGCTCGGCAAGCTTCATCTGATCAGCGAGAAGAAGGCGCGGGACGATCTGGCGCGGCTCTCGGCCCAGTTGATGGCGATCGTCGCCCGCTCCGCGCGGGTTGCCGACGGTCATGAAGACCCGGTCGCCGATGACCGGGTCGCGAAAGGCAAGACCGCCGCCGAGAAGTTCCTGCTCCGCTGGCGCGGAGAGGCCGACCCCGCCCACATCACTGCAATCGACACGTATTGGATCTGCACCGCCGAGCACGGTCTGAACGCGTCGACCTTCACCGCTCGAATCGCTGCATCGACGGGGGCCGACGCCGGCGCGTCGATGTCGGCTGCTGTCGGCACGCTTTCCGGGCCGCTGCACGGCGGCGCTCCCGCACACGTCATTCCCATGATCGACGAGGTCGCCGAGATGGGGGATCCCGACCGTTGGGTGCGCGATCTGCTCGATCGGGGCGAGCGGATCATGGGCTTCGGCCACCGCGTGTACCGAGCCGAGGACCCGCGGGCTCGTCTTCTCTCACGAACTGCAGAAGAGCTCGGCTCGCCGCGCGTCGAGACAGCCAGAGCGCTCGAGGAGGCCGCGCTCGCCGAGCTCAAGCGCCGTCATCCCGAGCGGGAGCTCCTCACCAACGTCGAGTACTGGGCGGCGATTGTCCTCGACGTCGCGGACATTCCGGCGAAGTTGACTCCGGCAATGTTCGCGTGCGCCCGGGTGGCCGGCTGGTCTGCCCACATCCTCGAGCAGAAGCGCGACGCCCGCGTGATCCGGCCGGCGGCGCGCTATGTCGGTCCGAGCGCCCGCTCGCTCTCGTCTCTTTCATGAGCCTCGCCGACGCGGCGGCTGCAGCGGACGCTCTCGCGCAGGCCGGGGACGAGAAGGCGCTGGCGACGCTCCGCGTGCAATGGGACGAGGAGATCGAGGCGGCGGCGCGCGACGGCGACTACCGCGTGCGGGCGCAGGGCTACCGCGCGATCGCACAGTTCCGCTTCCGCCAGAAGCGCGAGCTCTTGCGGCGAGGGCTCGAGGACGAGAGTCCGGCTGCTCGCGGGTCGGCGCTGATCGCACTCGAAGGGCTCTCACGCGGGCATCCGGGGGACATCAACGCCTTCCGGCCGATGCTCCACGAGCTCGCCGCGCGCGATCCCAACCCAGCCGTTCGCCGTCTCGCGATCATCTGCCTGAAGAACGGCGCGGCTCACCGTGACACGCTTCAGCTGCTCGAGGGGATAACGGAGTCGGACGAGACCGATGCCGAGCTGGGCAAGACTGCCCGCGTGGTTCAGGCGTCGCTGAAGAAGAAGGCATCGGCGAAGTGAGCCCGGCGGTGGCCGTGATCATGGGCTCAGCTTCCGACTGGGAGACGATGGAGCACTGTGTGACGACGCTCCGAGACCTCGAGATTCCGTACGAGGTGCGCGTGCTCTCGGCGCATCGCACGCCCGGCGCGCTCGAGGCGTACGTGGCAGACAGCGAGACCCGGGGCGTCCGAGTGTTCGTCGCCGCTGCCGGTGGCGCCGCCCACCTTGCGGGGGTTGTCGCCTCGCGGACGCTCAAGCCCGTCCTCGGGATTCCGATGGGGACAGCCCTTGGAGGGCTCGATTCGCTGCTCTCGACGGTGCAGATGCCAGCGGGGATCCCGGTCGGAACGCTCGCGATCGGTCGCGCCGGGGCTGTCAACGCGGCGCTCCTCGCAGCGGCGATCCTCGCGTCCTCGGACGACACGATCGTCGGGCGCTTGCGCCGCTTTCGGGATGAGCAGGCGCAGCGAATTCTCGACCAGCCGGATCCGAGCGCGTAGGTCGACCAAACGCATGGTGCCTGTCAGCTCATGTGACAGTCATCCGCTTTCGATCGCGGCCAGCACGTCGTCCGCGTAGCGCTCGAGCTTGACCGGCCCGAATCCTTTGACGCCGGCGAGCTCACCGTGCGTCTGCGGCTTCACCGCTGCGAGCTCCCGCAGTGTCGCGTCGTGCAGCACGACGTAGGCGGGTACCCCGTCGGCGCGAGAGCGTTCGAGACGCCAGCTTCGCAGCCTCTCGGCAA
>JACDCN010000079.1 GCA_013817555.1 Actinomycetota bacterium | reverse complement strand
GAAGAGGTGATCGCGCGGCACGTCTCGCGCGTCATCCGCGGGACGACGTTTCCCGCGGGGAAGCTTCGTTCGCCGGGGGTGGTGCAGTGGGACGTGAAGGGCGACACGACGCTCGGGCCGTTCGAGCCGAGCCCGGCCTCGAACGACGAGGTCGAGCAGCTCGCGGACGCCTGTACGCGCGGGGGCATGCCGACGCACGCGGTCGCGGACGCCCGTGGCGCACAGTGGCGCAAGGTCATCTTCAATGCGGCCACGAACCCGGTCGGCGCCCTGACGGGTCTCACGCACGGGCGCGTTTGCGAGCGCCCGGATCTCCGAGCTCTGGTGAGCGCGCTCGTCGACGAGGGCAAGGCGGTCGCAGCCGCGCAGGGAATCGCCCTCGACGCGGATCCGGAGGAGCTGATCGATCACGCCGCCCGGCCCGACGTCGCGTACGACCATAAGGCGAGCATGCTCCAGGACGTGGAGACCCGTCGGCGGACCGAGATCGACTACCTGAACGGCGGAATCGGGCGCTTCGGTCGCGAGCACGGTGTTTCGACTCCGCTGAACGACGCGCTGACCGCGCTCGTCAAGGCGCTGGAGGATTCGTGGACCTAGAGCTCGAGCGGCGCTACGCGAACGTGCGAGCGGCCATGGCTGAGCACGAGTTGCACGCGCTGATCGTCTCCGGGAGCGAGTACTCGGGCTTCGAGGGCGCAGTGACCTACCTGTCGGGATTCCAGATCGTCCACCGCTACGCGTACGTCGTCGTGCCCGTAGCCGGCGACCCCCTCGTCGTGTTCCCGAGCGAGGCGCGTTACGTCGGGGAGCACGGCACCGCGCAGATCGAGCAGGTGTTCCACGACCGGCCGGGCGAGCACATGGTCGAGCACGCGCGCGGAGCCGGGTGGAAACGGATCGGCGTGTACGGGCTCGACTACGTGATGACCGTGCGCGACGAGCGCGCGCTCGAAGCCGCGGGTCTCGAGCTCGTTCCCTTCGACGCCGAGTTCGACCTCGCCCGTGCGGTGAAGAGCGAAGCCGAGCTCGAGTCGGTGCGCGACTCGGTGCGCATCAACGAGCGCGGATTCGAGATCTTCTTCGAGCGCTACGCGCCAGGGAAGTCAGCAGCCGAGGTCATGGCTGCCGCGGAGGAGTGGTTCATCGCGGAGGGGTGCGGGCGGCTGACGATGAATATGGTTCTCACCGGCACCGACGCCTACGCGCGGCCCGAGTTCAAGATCGCCCGCCGCGAAGAGGTGTTGCCGAAGTTCCTCCTCCCGTCGCTCGAGGTCGCGGGTCCGGGGATGCATTGGGTCGAGGTCTCGCGCGCGATCGCCGCGCGTGACGCCGAGCTTTCCGACGACACGGAGCGCATGCTCGAGGCCTACCTCGAGTACGCCGAGGCGGCGACGAGCGCGATACGGCCGGGTGCGACATGCCACGACGTGCACCACGCCGTCTCAGCTGGGTTCATCGAGCGCGGCTACCACCTCGGTCACGTCACCGGCCACTCGATCGGGATGACGATGATCGAGTTTCCGAAGATCGGGGAAGGCGTCGAGACGGAGCTCGCGGAGAACATGGTTTTCTCGATGCACCCCCACGCTATTGCCGCGAACGGGGAGGACTGCCTGTACATGCAGGAGACCTGGCTGGTGACCGCCGAGGGTGGCGTTCCGCTCTCCAAGTTGCCGATGCAAGTCTTCCGCTCGTAGCTGGCTAGAATCTGGCGGGTGAGCTGGCCGTGGCTCGTCGTGCTCGTCCTCGCGGCCGCACTCGTCGTCGCGGTCGAGTGGCCGCGCCTCGGCAGGCGGTTCGGCATGGATGCTCGCCGTGAGCGCGAGCGAGCGCGCCGCAAGAAGACCTTCCGCGTCGTCACCGCCGTCGACGAGGAGAGCGACGAGTTCATCAAGAGCGTGCAGCGCGATCTGGACGCGCTCCCCACGATCGAGGAGCGCGACCGCAAGACCTAGTATTTGGCGCAAGACCGGAATCCGCTCGCGCGGATTCCGGTCGCGCGACGATCCCTAAAGGCGTCCGCTTCGCGGCCGCAGCCGCGGCCGTCCTCAACGTCCGCTCTAACGCACGGTGAAGGTCGCCGTGAACGTGCGGGTGTTCGGAAGGATCCGAGAAACGTTCTCGGTGTTTTTCGTCTCCTGATAGTCGGAGACGCGGAGCCTCAGGCGATGCCTGCCAGGTGAGAGTCCACCGGTCGGAATGCGCACGACGCCGTGGCGGAACGACGCCGATGTGCTCCCTCCATCGACCGACGCGCTGACCGAGGCGCCATAGACGCCTGAGCCGGCGTCCGTCGCCGCAATCTGCACCGGGTCGCCTCGCTCGACCGTTCGCGTGCGGAGTCGCAGAGTCGGCGGCGTGACGTCGTTGATCCAGTAGCGGAACGTGAAGCGGCCCGCGCCCGCTCGGGTCGCGCTGTCGAAGACGAGCGCGTACTCGCCCGGCAGCGGCGAGAGCGCGCCTGCCGCAGGAACGGGGCTGCGGAAGCCGTCGAGGTACGGATTGTGGTGCACCGGCAGACCCGCGTAGCCTGTGAGCCGGTTCTCGTCCAGTCCCGCCACGACGCGCGGCTCGACGCGACTTCCCGGCCGGTTCTGGGTAACGACGACGCCGAAGTTCGCCGCCGCCCTGGTGATGCGGACGCGATAGACGGCCTCGGGTCCCCGAAGGAAGGTGTTCAAACCGACGCCGCTCGGGTTCTCCGGATAGCGGTAGCGCGTCGCACGTGCCGGCTTTCCTGCGGTCGTTCCGCGATACACGCCGGTTCTTCGCAGAGCGATGGGGTCGTGGCGTGCCAGCCCGGGCACGGCGACTCGTCCCCAGAAGGGCACGCGGCGGACGTCTGGTCCGCGGCGGAGCTCCACGAAGCCGCTGAAGTCCCCCTGGGCGGCCACGGCGGACGTCACGGCTTCGTAGGAAAGCGATCCCGGAACCGTGACCGTCGTGGGGAGGACGAGACTCGCGCCCGCGGGCCGTTCTCGGCGCACCAATCCGACTTGCCAGATGCCCGCGCCGCCGCCGGCATCAGTGAGCGCTATCTCGCCATCGCGACGCGCACTGCGCTCGAGCAGCCCGAACGACATTCCAGCGGGTTCCGAGAACAAGAGCGGCCGGTCGGCTCGACCGAGCGACACGACTCCGCCTCCCTGAAACTGCGGGGCGGCGAGGCTGTCCTCGCCGTTCGCGGCGTCGGTTCCCGTCTGCACGAGCGCCGACTTGACCTGTGCGACCGTCCAGCTCGGATGTCGCTGAACGAGCAGGGCGGCGGCGCCCGCGACGTGCGGCGATGCCATGCTCGTGCCCGAGAACGACGACCATCCGGCCGGGACGGAGGAGAGGATGTCGACGCCCGGAGCGGCCACGTCGGGCTTCAGCCGAAGCGAGATCGGCGTGGGGCCGACCGAGGAGAATCCCGCATGGATGCCGCGCGACGTTGTGCCGTTCACCTCCACGGCGCCGACGGTGATCGCTCGCTCGGAGTTCGCCGGCGATGAGACCGAGCCGGCGCCCAGGTCGTTGAAGTCGTTTCCGGCCGCAACTGCCGAGACGACGCCGGCGGCTGCAGCGGCGTCGAGCGCAAGGGCGACCACATCGCGGCGGGGCTCGAGCTCCGGCTGGCCGATCGAGAGGTTGAGCACGTCCATACCGTCTCGCACAGCGGCCTCGATGGCCGCCACGATCTCGGGCGCGTTCCCGTTCGGGCTCAGCCCCGAGTCCGTACCCACGAGCGCCTTGTAGTTCCCGATGTAGGCCCGCGGAGCCACTCCCGAGACCGTTCGACCCGAGGCTTGCGTGCGAGCGTTCCCGGCCGCAATACCGGCGACGTGCGTTCCGTGCGAGGAGTTTTCCTCGTCGAACGCGAGCGCTGCGTTCCGGTAGCGCGCTCCGGGCGGTGCAAACGCACGCGCGGCGATGACCTTCGCGTTGGTGAACCGCTGCTGACCCTTGGGGAACCCGGCCGGCATCGTGTATCCGGCAGGGTCGAAGAACGGATGACCGGAATCGACTCCAGTGTCGATCACGCCGATCTTCATCCCCTGGCCTGAAGTCTCGAGACCTGCTCCCCAGAGCCCCGGCGCGCCGATCTGCTGCGGGCTCCGGTCGAGCTGCGGGACGTACTGCGCGGAGGCAAACACGTCACGCACTCCTGGGATGTCGCCGAGCCGAGGCAGTTGCGCGCTCGGAATTGCGACCGCGAAGCCGTTGGCCACGAGCCGGTAGCGCCAGCGGACACGCGCGTCGGGAAGGTCTCGCGCGAGCGCTCGTCGGAACACTCGTTGCTCGGCCGCGACTCGCGCCTCGGACCCGGGAGCATGTGCCAACGGTGGGGCGGACAGGGCGACCACGACCTCGGTTCGGCCGTTAGCGCTTGCGCCGGGGCGTACTTTGCAACAGTCTGTTGCAAGGACGAGGGCAGGCGTGCGTCCAACGCCCCCGATCGCGAGAACGGCGAGGGTCAACGCGAGAATCGCTCCGAGCCTGGTCATCGAAGGATGAGACGAGCCGAGGCTAGAATCGGTAGGCCGCGCGGATGTGGCGGAATTGGTAGACGCGCACGGTTCAGGTCCGTGTGCCCGAAAGGGCGTGGAGGTTCAAGTCCTCTCATCCGCATGAGTCCCTCATTGTTGCGACAGCGTTCGGATCCCTCGTTCGAGGGACAGTCGATAGCCTTGAACGGACGACCACCGAGGGGTGGACGCGCTCGTACTCCGCGTCGCGATTCTCGTACTCGCGCTCGCTCTCCCTGCCTGGATAGCACTGTCGCTGGCGGTCGTGCTCGGTCGCCTGCGCTACGACCGGAGGCTCCGAGAAGCGCGGGTCGACGAGCTTCGACCTCGGGAGGCAGCGCGGCTCATTCGGCGCGCTCGAGGCCGTCCCCGCACCGAGTGGGGGCGATGGCGACGCGTTGCGGCGCTCACGCGCCTCGCACGCGCCCATGACCTCGCTGCGCCATCGCTCCTTCACCCCGTCCTCGCAGACCCCGACCCGAGGATCGCGACCGCCGCGATTCGCAGCCTCGGCGACCTCGGAGACGAATGGGCGATCGAGATCCTCGTCGCCGCGCTCCGGAGCGGAAGCGCGCCGAGATCCAGGATCGCCGCCGAGCTCGAGCGTCTCGCGCCCGCGCCGGGGTTGCGGTTCGCGCCGTTGCTGCGCGACGCGGATCCGGCCGTCCGCTTCTGGGCGGCGACCTTGCTCGGCTCTTACCCGGAGCTTGCTCAGGAGAACCTGATCGCGCTCACGTGGGATCGGGATCCCAATGTTCGGGCTGCGGCCGTCGAGACACTGGGAACGCGAAGCGGCGACGCGGTTGGCGCGGCGACTCTCGCGCGACTGGACGATCCGGCCTGGTTCGTGCGCGTGCACGCGGCTCGCGCGGTCGGGCACGTGCTCGGTGTCGCCGCGGCTCCGTCCATCTCGCGTCTGTTGGCCGACGAGCAGTGGTGGGTTCGCTCGGCTGCAAAGGACGCGTTTCGTGGCATGGGCTCGGACGCAGTTCCCGTCCTGCTTCCGGTTCTCATGGACGCCGATCCGTTCGCTCGAAACGGCGCCGCGGAAGTGCTTCAAGACATTGGATTCGTGGACGCGCTCGCGCTCGAACAGCCCGATAGCCCGCTTCTCGAGCGCATTTACGAAGCTGGCGGAGAAGGTCTTCGTGATGCGGCCGAGCACCGCGCCGAAGCGCGGCGTCCATCGCGGGCAGCGAGAGCCGCATGACCGAAGTGCTCGGCATTGTCGTCCTCGTCTGCCTTGGGTACCTCCTCGTGACCAACCTCGTCTATGTCGTCCTCGTCGCGATCGCCGCGATCGAGAACGGGGTGCGACGGAATGAGACGTCGAGTGAGGATTACGGCATGCTCGCATCGTCGCGATTCACGATCCCGGTCAGCGTGGTTGTCGCCGCCTACGACGAGGAGACGGCAATCGAGTCCACGGTGAGATCGCTGCTCGCGCTCGACTATCCGGAGTACGAGGTGATCGTCGTCAACGACGGCTCGAACGACGCCACGCTCGCACGGCTTCGTGACCTGTTCGAGCTGGAGCCGTATGAGATGTTCGTCCGCCGGGTCTTCGCGACCGAGGAGGTGTGCGCGATCTACCGCAGCGCGGAGCATCCGAATCTCGTCGTCGTCGACAAGGCGAACGGTGGGAAGGCGGACGCGCTGAACGCCGGGCTCAACGTCGCTCGCTTCCGTTACGTGTGCGGTGTCGATGCGGACACGGTGTTCGACCGAGACGCGCTCCTCAAGGGAATGCGGCTTGTGGTCCAGGACCCGGCCCGCGTCATCGGGGTCACGAGCCACCTGACGATTGCGCGCGACCCGGAGCAGGCGATGGCCGCACCTCCCGGGAAGCGTCCGATCGACGGAAGCCCGCTCCTCGCCTATCAGCACCTGGACTATCTGCGCGCGTTCTTCAACAACCGTCTCGCCTGGTCGAAGCTCGGCTTCATGCTCTGCTCGGTCGGGGCTTTCCAGATCTGGCGCAGAGACGTGCTCGAGGAGGTCGGCGGCTACTCGCGTGAGTTCACCTGCGAGGACATCGAGCTCACCTTTCGTGTCCACGAGCGGTTCTTGAGGGAGGGGCGCGACTACGAGATCCTCTGCCTGCCCGACAACGTCGGAACCACCGAGGGCCCCGATACGGCCAGAAAGCTCGTCTCGCAGCGCGAGCGCTGGCAGCGCGTGATCGACGAGACCGTGTGGCACTACCGGGGCATGTGGTTCAGACCTCGCTACAAGAGTGTGGGTCTCGTCGGAGCGCCGTTCTATCTCCTCACCGAGGTCTTGGCGCCTGCATTCGAGGTGCTCGCGCTCGTGTCACTCCCGCTCGCCCTCGTGCTCGGCGTCTTCGATCTTGCCGTCTTCGGAGTCATGCTGCTCGCGATCGCATTCACGAACGCAGCCCTGACAGCGTGTGCGATCTTGCTCGACGACCTGCAGTCGCGAACGTATCGGAAGCGCGACCTTGCCCGGCTCCTATTGCTCGCCCCGTTCGACCTCGTGCTCTACCGGCCGCTTATCGTATGGGCGCGGCTGAAGGGATCGTGGAGATTCCTGCGCGGCGACAAGGCCTGGCACAAGTTCGAGCGGAACGCGCGCGAGGCACCGGCGTAGTCCTATTCAGGGAGCGCGGCCAGAACCTGGTCCGCGTGTGTGTCCGGCTTGACGCGCCGCATCACCTTCGCGAGGTTGCCGTCCGCGTCGATGACAAACGTCGAGCGCTCGACGCCCATGTACGTCTTGCCGGCCATGCTCTTCTCGACCCAAGCGCCGTACGCGTTTGCGACCGAGTGGTCCTCGTCGGCGAGGAGCGTGAACGGGAGCTCGTACTTGTCCCGAAACTTCGCATGCGATCCCTCGCTGTCCGGGCTCACGCCGAGAACGACCGCCCCGCGCTTCTGGAACTCTCCCCACGCGTCGCGGATCCCGCAGGCCTGCGTGGTGCAGCCGGGCGTGTCATCTTTGGGGTGAGCTGACGGCTCCCGACGGCGACGAAGCGTTAGCCTTTCGGCAGCGATGTCGCAACACGAGATGCGACCATTTACTCTCGCACCGGGCGAAGGCACATCGGTCGAGAACCCGACCGGTGGCGTCACGACGTTCAAGGCCACGAGCGATCAAAGCGGTGGCGGGCTCACCGCGATTGAAGGTGTCTCCGCGCCCGGAGAAGGACCGCCGTTGCACGTGCACAGGGAGCAAGACGAGTTCATCTACACCCTCGATGGCACGTTCAGGGTGAGGCTCGGAGACGACCTGATCGAGGCTCTCCCAGGGTCGTTCGTCTTCATCCCACGCAACACGCCGCACACCTGGCAGAACGTCGGCGATGGACGGGCCCGCTTCCTTGCCACCGTCTTACCGGCGAGCGTCGAGTTCGAGGAGTTCTTCCGGCGCTACGCCGAGCTGCCTCCTGAGGAGCGAGGAGTCGAGGCGTTCAGCCGCCTCGCGGCCGAGACGGGAGCGATGGAGGTATTAGGCCCGCCGCTCGCGCAGTCAGACCCGCGCTGATCCCGGCGCAGGATAGTTCGGCCGCCGCGAATCGCCGCGTGCCGTTGCCTGGGCCCGCAGCGGAACCAAAACACGCCAGTTCCCGTCCGGACTCGTCTGGCAGTCGGAAGACGTTTATTGTCTTTACAACCGGCTGCGTCCTCGAAGAGATGCCGCGCGAGCCATTGCAGCACGGCGGTTGCTCCTAGCAGGGGGGGATAATAGAGTCGCGCTATGAGGTGGCTCGTGAGCGCTTTCCGG
>JACDCN010000324.1 GCA_013817555.1 Actinomycetota bacterium | reverse complement strand
GCAAGTACGGCACCTTCCAGCGCTTCAACGGCACGCTCGGGCGCTGGGTGACGGTCAAGCGCGTGCTCTTGCGCGCGAACAGCACGGGTGTCGCTCCGACGGTCATCTCGTCAGTCTCCTTCCGCTCAACGATCAGACCGCTGTTGAAGGTTCGCGTGGTCTTGTCGCAGGTCCAGATCGGTAGCTGCTACCGGCCGGGTCGCAGTAACGTGATCCGCAGCTAGGACAACTCTTGGGCAGGGCGGCGGCTAACAGTGCTGGCGATGAGCCGCCGCCCTTTTGCGTCTTGCCGTCCCAAACGCTGATCGCGTCTCCACGCATGAGGCGATTGGCGCGGCACGACGGCGCATCAACGCGCTTCCGAGGTCGAGCCGCCTAAGCAGCGGAGGCCGCGGAGCTTGTCAGTACTGCGTCGGCGGCATCGAGCGAGCTAGCGCTCAGCGCAAGGGTCGAGCAGTCGACTCCCGAGTCATCTCCCCCCGAGGGATCTCGGCTGATCTCAGAACTGCCGACTAATCGAGGATCACCCCGCCGCCAGGGTGCAGCTTGCGGCGATGCAAATCGGGGACTTCCTCACCCACGGCGACCGGCGATACCTGCTTTGCGGGTTCGACCCACAGGGCGTCTCGCCGCGCATGGTGTACGTCCAAGACGTCGCGACAGGAGCGCACTCAGTCCTGCCGTTCGATGACCTGAGTCTGCCCTCGACAAGCAGAGGTGGGGGGCTGCGTCTCGTGAGACCGCACACCGGCGATCCGCGAAGCGATCTTCCGTAGTTCCCGTCGCCGCGAGTTCCTTCCGCTTCGGGCGCGTGACTGGAGTGACGGCAGGCGAGCTCGTGCCGTTCTGTCCGGTGTGCGCTAGACGCGAGTTCGCGACGCCGGAGGTTCGACGAATCACGGACTCGACGACGGTTAGCCTTCGATGGTGCCGGTGCGGCGTCGCTCGACCGCCTCGATATTGCTGGGCGCCCTGAGAAAGAGAGTCACACTTGTGCCGAGTATCCAGAGCAAGCCGGCAGCGATCACGACGAAGATAAACCCTCCGGTGGGCGACCAGAATCCGTCACTCGCCCAGGTGGTGCTCCGCAGCGCGAACGAGGCAGCGACTGCGAAACCTCCCCAACTCAACCACTGGGGGACTGCACGAGCCCGCATGAGCCCTACGGACGCGGCAAGGATGAAGCCTGCCCCGGGAAGGGCGGCAATGGAGTCGATGGCCACCGAAAGGACGAAGATCGCGCGGACGACTCCAGTATCGCCGTCACCCGCGATCGAGTAGGCGAGTGATGCAACCACCGCTACCAGAGTGAGTTGCAGGGCCACGAACGCCGTCCCCATGGCGACCACCGTCGCTCCAACACGGCCCTCTCCGCTCTGCCTCAATTGATTTGCAATCGCAGCCGCAAACCAGAGCAAGAGAACTACCGCGAGTCCGAAAAGGAGTGCGGAGACAAGCACCTGCCCGCGATCCCCGTCGTAGTAGGAAATCACGTCCGCGGTCGGATCTGTGACCTTCGGCGATTCGCCCGCAACGATGAATGCGATTACCGTTAAGACGACGAACCCAACGCCCGCCGCCCGCGCCCAGCGCTCCCAGTTCATGCCCCTCCAATCACCGCCTCGTGAGCTTTGGCACGATTCTGAGGAGCCGTTTCCCTCAAGTCAAGCCGATCGCCCAAACCTGAGTTCGCGTCCACCGGAGCGCTTCCGGGATCGACACACACCTGCTTGGTCAGCTCGCTGGATCCCTAACGTCTTGGGTGGCCGGTGCCGATGACTCGGACGATGGCAAAGCGCTCATCCCGCGAATCAGACGGAAACGAATCCCGCCAACTCCTTCCGGTTGAGCAGGGGGGCCTGTCGGCCCGAATGCGCGAGCTCATCCTCGGTTTCAACGTCGAGGAACGGCGGAAGCGTCGACAGGGCGACAACGGGGTAGCGGCTTCTAGTAAACGACGTCGCCGGACTGACAACACCAGCAACTAGCCCGAGAGATAGGCGTAGGCGCGTGCTCACCGCTGGTGTGTCCGAGATGGTCAGCCCCGAGCTCGTGCTCGTCGATCCGCTCCTGGCCACGAGCGCGCGCTCGCTTCTCCCAAACCCTGAGGACACGTTCGCTCGTCTCGAGCAACGTCGACAGGTGGACCGAGTGCAGCCGCCGTTGGCTGTCTCGAACCCTGATCGTCCTTTAACAGCGGATGAAGAGATCGGCGCAGCACGACGGCGCATCAACGCGCTTTCAGAGGTGGACCCGCCTAAGCAGCGGCGGAAGCTTCGGCTTGTCACTCTCGTCTCGGTGTCAGCGGCATGGAGCGCAATAGGGCTATTCATCGCCGATCTTCAGCTCGGCGTGTACAAGTGGCCGTTCTAACTCCCTCGGGTGTGGGCTCGTTATCTGGAACGACCAGCCACAGCTCGCTCAGCCTACTAGCGGTTCGATCGGCGCCGGTTGTGAGG
>JACDCN010000078.1 GCA_013817555.1 Actinomycetota bacterium | reverse complement strand
CCCTCCTTCGACCCGAGGTACCGAGTCTCGCTCGGTCGGCCTACGGGCGAATAAATCGCCCTTCGGCACGGGACGCTCCATCAGCTCCGGGCTAACTGGAGTTGCGTGAGCGGCGCGCCTCGTAGACGATCACCGCGTGCTCGTGATCTTCCTCCTTGGGTTCGCGCCGATCATCATGTGGCTCACGCTGGCGATCGCCCTCTACCTGACGGTGATCGAGCTCCGCGAGATGCAGCCGGCGCCGCACTACCTGTGGTGGAGCTGGTGGCTCTTGCTGGTCTTCATGACGCACTTCGTCGGTTACCTGATCCTGAGGACCTACGCTGTCTACCGGCGCTGGAACACCCGTAGCGGGTAACGGCAGCCCGCCGACCCCTCCGAAGGGGCGGCGTGGGCTCCGAGACCATCCGCTCGGCAAGCTTCTGTTGTTCGCGCTCGTTCTCGTTGCAGCGCTCGTCGTCGCACGCACCTGCGGATCCAACAATCAGGAGATCTCGCAGGACGAGGCGATCGAGATCGCGAAGGAGAACGCCTCGTTCGAGCCGTGTCCCCAATTGCAATGCGTGCAGATCCGCTACGTTCCGCGAGGCATTCCCGTGCGCGGGTACTGGGGAGTCGTCTTGTCGGAAACGCTCGACTCGGACGGCGAGCCGAGCCGCATCGAGAGCTTCCTGATCGACGTTCAGACGGGCGAGGCCGCGCGGACGTAGACCGCGCGTGTGTTACTCCCGGACATAGTCGGGGCCCCAACCTCGGCAAGCCCGGACATGGAAACGGTGTGGCCGGCTTCATACGGTCTCCGCACACGTCGATCGCGGTACCCGCCCGAGGAGGGGGGTTCGATGATCTCTTCGCTCTTCTCATCCTGGCTCGCCCAAGCAGCGCCGACAGCAGACGAGCTCCAGGGGCAGGTTACGCTCGACTCCCAGATCCTGACGGAGCAGTTCTATTTCTGGACCGTCGTGATCATGTGGCTGATCCACGCGGGCTTCATGGCCTACGAGGCCGGCGCCGCACGACGCAAGAACGTGATGTCGACGGCGATGAAGAACATCCTCACGATCGCCGTCGTGACGCCGACCTTCTACTACTTCGGCTGGTACATCTACGGCTGCTTCGAGGAGGGCTGGCCGAAGGACGGGCACGGCAGCCCAACGGTGGAGGGACTCGAGGTCCTCGCCGGGTTCTGCCAGAACACGGCGCCCTGGGCTGCCCAGATGGGGCCGAACCTCCAGGATCACGTCAGCGCGGTCTTCTTCCTCGCGTTCCTGCTCTTCTCCTGGACGACGGCGTCGATCATGTCGGGTGCGCTCATCGAGCGTGTCCGCCTCTCCGCGTACCTGATCCTGGCCGTGGTGCTGGGGTCGGGTGTCTGGATCATGGACGCCGCGTGGGGCTGGAGCGGGGGCGGCTGGCTGGTCACGCGGTTCGGGTTCCACGACGCGATCGCATCGCTCGTGGTCCACGGCGTCGCAGGCGCGTTCACGTTAGGAGTCCTGCTGAACCTCGGGCCGCGCATCGGCAAATACACGGTCGACGGAGCTGCGCGCACCATCCGCGGGCACAACACACACCTGACTCTGCTGGGTCTGATGCTGATCTTCACCGGGTTCTACGGCTTCTACGCCGCGTGTCTCGTGATCCAGTCCACGGTCTTCCCGGGTTGGCTCAACATCTATTTCTCGCCGACGACTCTCGGCGCGATCGCGTTCGTGATCACCTTCGGCTTCGCGGGAGGCTTCACAGGCGGCTGGTTCGCCAGCAAGGGTGACCCGTTCTGGACCTTGTCCGGAGGTCTTGCAGGAGTCATTTCCGTATCCGCCGGCGCGGACGTCTATCACCCGTCTCTTGCATACCTGCTCTCGATCTCGGGCGGCATGCTCGCGGTATACGCAGGGACCTACATCGAGAAGAAGCTGCGAATCGACGACGCGGTCGGCGCGGTGGCGGTACACGGAGTGTGTGGCTTCTACGGCGTCTTCCTCGTCGGCGTCTTCGCGGGCGGGTACCCGACGGGGGTCAACAACGTCGAGACGTCCTTCGGCGGCCAGCTGATGGGGATGCTCGCGTTCCTCCCGCTGGCGTTCATCCCGGGCTACGTCGTGAGCTGGATCCTGAAGAAGCTCAATCTCCTGCGCGTGCCGGCGGAAGTGGAGCTCGAGGGCCTCGACCTGGCCGAGTTCGGACAGGACTTCTTCCCCGAGTTCGAGCGCGTGCCCGAGACCGTCATCGAGCCCGACGGTCGCGAGGTCGATGCGGCCCCGGTGCTCTTGGACGCATACTGGCAAACGAACGGCAGAGCCGAGACCCCGGTTGGTACGGGAGAGAGGAGCTAGGCGATGTTCGACGCGTTCCCGTTCGACGAATGGAGCGAAGACATCGCCGAGTTCTGGACCTTCGGCGGCGAGGGCTCGACCGGCACGTACATCATGACCGCGCTCGGTGTCGCGGCGATGCTCATCTCGTTGATCGGCTTCGTCTGGCTGGAGCAGAAGAAGCTCCGGCGTCAGACGGAGATGCTGAGGGCGTCAGGAGCGCTCGAGCGCCCGGCCGTCGTCGTGACCACGACCACCACTACGATCATCACGTCGGACTAGAGGAGACGATGCGAGATGCCTGAAAAGCAGATCGACTTCCCCCGGCAGCAGAAAGAGGTCTCCTGGATCACGCCGTTCATGCTCGGCCTCTCGCTTCTCTGCATCGTCGTCGTGGTGGTCATCCTGCTCACTGACCTCGACGGGCCGTTCATCGGTCCGTGGGGGTAAGTACCCTGGGACGGATGTCGCGCCTCTATCTCCGTTGCGCGATCTGCAGCAGACAGCAGGCCGAGGGCATGATCTCAGGCGCTGGTTGGGGGCGGCTGGAACTGCCCCCCGGCGCCCAAGTCGAGCACCCTGCGCTCGTGGGCTCGACGCTGCGGGCATGCCCGACGTGCTGTAGCGGTCACCCGGACTGGCAGAACAGAGTGCTTGCGTCGCTCGGTCTCGCTCCCGGCTTCGACGTCCGCCCCGAGTCGGCGTAGCAGAAGTCGCGGAGGCCGCCGGGCCGGGTGCCCCCCGCAAGGGCAGCGGTGGAGGCCGGCGTGCGACAAGACGGCGAACTGTCCCCCGGTAGGGTCTGGACATGCCAGACGTCGTCATCGAAGCGCGGATCGCTTGCCCGGTGTGTGGGTTCTCCCAGCTCGAAACGATGCCGACGAACGCCTGCCTGCACTTCTACCGCTGCCAGGGGTGCGACGAGTTACTTCGGCCGCTTCCGGGGGATTGCTGTGTGTTCTGCTCGTACGCCGACGCGCTCTGCCCGCCGAAGCAGCTCGCTGCCTCGGCGGGGAACGATACTCCCCTCACCGCCTGAGAGCGACGCGGATGTCGTACAGGAGATTCCTCTCGGTGAGGTCGGCGCCGGGGTGCAGCGTCGCCACCCAGGTTCCGGTCCGATCGTAGATCCGCACCGGCGCCGAGTGGAGAGCGTCCCGCCCACTCTCGAGCGACGAGAGGACGTAGAACGACTTCCAGACGCGGCGCAACTCATGCTCCGGCTCGCCTCCGCCGACATACGCGAGCCTGCCGACGGCTCGGTTGCGTGCGAGGAACCTGCGCACCGCCGTCCTGCTGTCCTCGGCTGGATCGGTAGTGATGCCCACAGCCCGTACCTGTCTCCTTTCGGCCGGCCTCAGGCTGTCGATCGATCGTGCGACGGTCCAGGCGATCAGCGGGCACGACTCCGTGCACTGGCTGTCGAGGAAGGTGAGCAGGGTCACGTTGCCGCGAAGCTCGCTCGAGCTGACGGGTTGCCCCTCCTGGTCGCGAAGCGAGAAGTCGGGCATCGCGATTCCTCCGGGTGGCTCGCTTCCGCGGTAGAGCGAAGCCTGTCCAGCAGGAGACGACCCGCCGCCGAGAGATGCGGCTACTGCCGCGACGACAGCCAGCGCGATCGCTACGACGGAGCCGATCACACCCGTAGCGACAGTGCGGCGGGTCATTCCGACTCGTCCTCGCGAGTCGGATCGCCAGCTCGAGCCTCGCGACGCATCTGGAGCATCATCCAGACCATCATCCCGCCCATCACGATCGGGCAGACCAGCACCGCGAGGATCAGCAAGAGCTCCACTTCGCTCCCCTCTCGCTCATGGTGTCGACCGGACCGTCCATGTCCGTCCTCCGTCAGTCGAGTGCTTGATCGTTCCGTCGTGGAGCGCAACGAACAGCTCGCCGGCTTCTCGCCCGAGAAAGGCCGCGGGCTGGCCGCCGATCGCGCCGCGGCGCTCGAATGTGTCGCCGTCGTCCGTGCTCAGGAAGACGTCTCCACCACCGTCGACGAGGAAGAGCTGTGCCGTCACGGGCCATGCGAGCAGGCCCACCTGGTTTCCCATCTCCTTCCAGGTCCGTCCGCCGTCGCGGGACTCGTAGAGCCCCTGAGAGATGTCGCTCACTCCGGAGGCGACGACGTGCTGGCTGTCGTTCGGGTCGGTAACGAGATCGACGAGGGGAGCCGGTCGCTCGACTTCTTCCCACGTGCGGCCGGCGTCCGCACTTACCAGCAGCCGGTCGTTCGACGAGTCGTAGCCGTATACGCGCTCCCCAGCAGCGCGGAGCACGTGGAAATCGGCATCGCCGAGAAGCGAGATCGGCTCCCAACTCTGACCCTTGTCCGTGGACTCGATGAGACCGAGTAGCGGCGGGAGGTCCGTTCGGAAGTCCGGATGCCCCGAGCCGACAAAACGGTCCGGGCCGATCACGCTGAAACCCATGGTGTCCTGCTTGCTGTCTCCGACGCGGACGGACTTCGAGTCTCCTTCGCCCGACCGGTAGAGACCGGTGTGCGTTGCGATGTAGAGTGCCCCGTCCGCTGGATTGACCCCTAGGCCGTGCACGTGCACCGGCCCCGCATCCGTCGCTGCAGTCTTTCGACCGTCGGCGCTCATACGCCACAGCGCGGCCCCGAAAATCACGACCGCCAGGGCCACGAGACCGAACAGCCCACGCTCCATCCACGGCGAGCCCTTCGCTGGCGGAGGTGCCTGCGAACGGCGCTGCGCCCTTGCCTTCACTGCTCGTGTCATCAGCTCACCTTTCCGATTCGCTCTTTGGCGGCCTGCCGCGCGTCGCAGCGCGGCCCAAAAGCGAGCGATCAGAAGAGGAAACGCTGCAGCATCGCCGGCGATGCGCGCTCGGACGCGCGTATCGCGAGAAAGGCCGAAGTGAGAGAAGCGAGCATGGCGAACGCCAGGGCCGGCCACGCCTCCATGACCGCGACCGGCGTTTGTAGGGCTCGGTCGAATGCCTGCGCAAACTGGTCGTCCAGACACGCGCACGCCAACCCGATGAGCGCCAGGCACAGAACCGCGAGTAGGACGAACGCCCATAGAGGCATCCGTCCACGCAGGCGTTCGAGCGCCACCGCGTGAGGATAGCCGCCACTGGGACGGCCTGGATCACGACAACCCCCTACGGCTTGAGCCGCCAGCCTCGTGCGACGAGTGCGACCGCGAGACCGAACAGCGCGATCCCCACCGCAGCGGAGGCCCCGAGCGAGACGAGGACAGGCGCGTCGTTGTGACCGGTGAACCCAAAGCGGGTTGCGTCGACGAGGTAGTAGAGGGGATCCAGCCGGGTCAACGTCTCCCAGGGCTCGCCGAGCGCACGGGCGGAGTAAAAGACCCCGGCAAGCAGCGCGAGAGGCGTCACGAGGAGATTCGCGACGAAGGCATGCTGGTCGTACGTCTCGGCGGCGATCCCGACGATCACGCCCAACGAGGCGAACACGAAACCGGCGATCACGAGCGCCGCGACCGCGCCCAGAGGGTGAGCGATTCCGGTGGTGAAGGGCGCCGCCGCGAGTGCGACCAGAGCGGTCGACACCCAGGCACGTACCACCGAGCCGGCCGCGTAGCCCGCGACGATCTGCGACGAGCGTAGTGGGCTCGTGAGGACGTCTTCGATGTAGCCCTCGGACTTCGCCTGGTAGAGGCTCGTAGAGGCGTTGGCGACAGCAGCGCTCACCGTTGTCATCACCAGGAGTCCCGGAAGCATGAACGAGAGATAGTCGAGACCCTCGATCTCCCGGCGACGCGAATCGAGCGCCGCCCCGAAGACAGCGAGGAAGAGAAGTGCCGTAACGACGTGCGGAACGATCGTCTGCGTCCAGAGCGAGAGCACCCGGCGCACTTCGCGTGCTGCAAGCGCGACCAACCCACGACGCTGCATGACCCGCAGATCGGCCTCGATCACGTGCGCAGCACCTCCAGATAGGCATCCTCCAGCCGCTCGCCGCCGAAACGAGAGACGAGCTCCGCGGGCACGCCTTCGGCAGCGATCCGACCGCGGGAGATGAAGGCGACACGCTCACATAGGGTCTCGGCCTCCTCGATGTAGTGGGTGGTCAGCAACACGGTCAGACCCTCGGTGTGAAGGCGGCGCAGGTAGCGCCAGAGCTCGTGGCGTTGCTCCGTGTCGACTCCTGCCGTGGGCTCGTCGAGAACCACGAGCCGCGGCTCGTGCATCAGCGCTCGGGCGATGAGCAGCCTCCGGCGCATGCCGCCGGAAAGACGGTTCGACCTCGTGTTCTGTTTCGCGGCAAGGTCGAAGACATCGAGCAGCTCGTCAGCTCGACGGCGGGCTTCGAGCCTCCCCATCCCGAAGTAGCGTCCGTGGTAGACGAGGACGTCACGCGCGTTCAGAAACCGGTCGAGGCGTACCTCCTGCGGCGCCAGCCCGACGAGAAGACGACTACGAGGATCTGTCACCGCGTCGCGCCCGAAGACGAAGACACGCCTCGGAGCGGCCCGAACGAGACCGGCTACAGCGCCGATCAGTGTCGTCTTGCCGGCGCCGTTCGGTCCGAGAAGGCCGAAAAAGCATCCCGCGGGGATCCGGAGCTCGAGGGCGTCGAGGGCCTGCGTGCCATCTGCGTAGGTCTTGCTGAGGCCATCGACGACGAGCGCAGCGCTCTCGCGATCGAGGTCGCGTGGCGCTGTATCGATCATGCTGCGCGGCTCAGACGGCTACGCGGAGGCGGTCAGAACAGCCCAACGGTTTCCCCGTTCTCGTCGATGTCGATCGCGAAGGCGGCAGGATTCTTCCCGAGGCCGGGCATCGTCATCATGTCGCCGCAGAGGGCGACGATCCAGCCCGCCCCGGTGTAGGGCCGGAGATCGCGCACCGGCACCGTGAAGCCGGTCGGCGCGTTTCGGAGCGCCGGATCGTGCGAGAGCGAGAGGTGCGTCTTCGCCATGCAGATTGGCAGCTCGCCAAGACCTGATTGCTCGAAGGCCGCGGCCTTCTTCTTCGCCGCAGGCAAGAGGTCGACACCATCCGCGCCGTAGACGCGCGTCGCGATGAGCCGGATCTTCTCCTCGATGGGCGCGTCCAGCGGATAGGCGAACTCGAAACTCGACGGCTGGTCGGCCGCCGCGATCGCCGCTTCGGCGAGCGCGGTCGCGCCCTCGCCGCCGCGCTCGAACGCCTCGTTGATCTCCGCCGCGTAAGCGCCGTGCTCGAACGCGAGCTTCCGCACCACCTCGAGCTCCTCGTCGGTATCCGTGGGAAAAGCATTCACCCCGACGACGGCCTGCAGCCCGAACCCGTTCACGATCCCGATGTGGCGCGCGAGGTTCTGGGCGCCGAGCTCGATCGCCTCGATCCCGCCGTCCGGATCGCCCGCGTGATGCTTGAGCGCTCGAACCGTTGCCACCAGTACCACGGCATCTGGCCGAAGCTCGCCGATGCGGCAGGTGATGTCGAAGAACTTCTCCATGCCCATGTCCGACGCGAACCCCGACTCGGTGACGACGTAGTCGCCGAGCTTGAGCGCGACCCGGTCGGCGACGAGCGAGTTGTTGCCGTGCGCGATGTTCGCGAACGGCCCGCAGTGGACAAAGGCGGGCTGCCCCTCGAGAGTCTGTACGAGATTCGGCTTGACCGCCTCCTTCAGCACGACGGCCAGCGAGCCCGCGACCCGGAGCTGCTCGGCGGTCACCGGCTCGCCGTCGTAGGTCTGGCCCACGGTGATCTTCCCGAGCCGCTCACGCAGGTCGTGCAGATCGCGCGCGACGGCGACGAGCGCCATGATCTCGCTCGCCGCGGTTATGTCGAAGCCGGTCTGCCGCGGGTAGCCGTTCGCCTTCCCCCCGAGACCGGTGACGACGTCGCGCAGGGAGCGGTCGTTCATGTCCAGGCAGCGCCGCCACGAGACGGACCCGGGGTCGAGGCCGAGCAGGTTTCCGTGCATGAGATGCGCGTCAATGAGCGCGGAGAGCAGGTTGTTCGCGGCCGTGATCGCGTGCAGGTCGCCGGTGAAGTGGAGGTTCAAGTCCTCCATGGGGACGACCTGCGCGTAACCGCCGCCGGCGGCGCCACCTTTCACCCCGAAG
>JACDCN010000077.1 GCA_013817555.1 Actinomycetota bacterium | reverse complement strand
GTCCGGATCTCGGACGAGGAGCTGCGCGACGCGGTCGACCGGATGACCCGAATCGCGCTCGAGACGGCAACCGCCGGACACGACCATTAGCGACCGAACGGTCTTCCTCGTCAATCCCGCCTCTGCAAGCGGCTCGACCGGCCGCCGCTGGCCGGAGATCTCGCACCGCGCGGCGGCACTCGGGTTAACGGGCGACGCCCTTATCTCCGAAGAGCCCCGTCAGCTCGGCGGGCTCGCGGAAGAGGCCGTGCGCGGAGGGGCGCAGCTGCTCGTCGTAGTCGGAGGAGATGGCTCGGTCAACGAGGTGGTGAACGGCGTTGCAGATGCCGAAAACGTCGAGATCGCCGTCATCCCGCGCGGGACCGGCTGGGACTTCGCGCGCAGCCTCGGGATTCCGCGCGATCTGGATGCGGCGGTCGCGGTAGCGCTCTCGGGCGAAGTGCGCGAGATCGACCTCGGGCTCGTCTCGTACAAAACCTGGGCGGGAACGGAAGCCCGTGCCCACTTCGCGAATGTGGGAAGCGCGGGGATCAGCGGCGCGATCGCAAAGCGCGCGAACGAGACCTCGAAGGCCCTCGGCGGGAAGATCTCCTACTACTGGGCGACGCTTGCCGCCTTCGCCCGCTGGCAAACCGGTGAGATGCGCGTCTCGGTCGACGATGAGATCCGAGATGGGAAGATGATCGACGTCATGGTCGCGAACGGCCGCTACCTCGGTGGCGGAATGATGATGCTGCCGGAGGCGGAGCCAGACGACGGGCTCTTCGACGTGCTCCTGATCGGCGACGTTACAAAGCGCGACCTGCTCTTCACGCTGCCGAAGAGCTACCGCGGCAAACATCTCCCGCATCCGCGGCTCGAAGTCCTCCGCGGGCGCGTCGTCACCGTGGATGCGGACGAGCCGCTCCCGATCGAGATCGACGGCGAGCAGCCCGGGACGACGCCGGCTCGGTTTGAGGTCGTGCCGCGCGGGCTGCGCGTCCGAGTCCCACGCCCTGCTTGACGGGGGGCTTACGAGGAAGGCTTGCGCGGTGTCGAACGACGCGCAGGCGGCCTCTTCAGCCCTGCGAGCTCGCGTTCGAGCCTCGCGACGCGCGCCTCGAGAGCGTCGATGCCGCGCACCTTCTTCCCGAGCTCGTCGACCCGCGCTCGAAGATCGTTGACCACATTGACGGCGCGCTGGCCGCCCGGGAGATCGGAGAGCCGCTGCAAGGCCTCCTCGCCTGCATCGGCGAGCCGGCTCAGCAGATCCTTGTCCTGCTCGTTCGTCCGCGTCATGCCGCTAGTCATAGCAGCCCAGCGCGTCATCCGGGACAGTTGTACTCAGAGCGAGTTCAAGACGGCGGTCAGCGTATCCCCCGCTCCACCCTCGATCTTGAGCTCGGCTCTGCCGTCGAGCGCGGTCGGCCCACGGTTGACCACGGCGAGCGAGCGCGCCTCGAGCGGGAGTCCCGCGACCGGCCACACTTCGAGTGTCGAGCCGACGACAAGCATGAGCGCGGCTCCGCGCGAGAGGTCGGTTGCCCGCTCGATCGCAGCAGGCGGTAGAAGCTCGCCGAAGAGCGTGACGCCCGGCTTGAGGATCTCGCCACAATGGACGCAGAGCGGAGCCGGGCGCTCCTCGAGCTGTGCGAGGACGACCGCGGCTTCTTCTGTCCACAGACAGCTGGGACATTCCGCCGTGCGGATCGAGCCGTGCATCTCGACCACGTCGCGGCTCCCGGCCCGGCTGTGCAACGTGTCGATGTTCTGCGTGACGATCGCCTGCACGAGACCACGCCGCTCGAGCTCCGCGAGCGCGAGATGACCCGGGTTCGGCTTTGCCTCGAGGAGTGAGCAGATGCGCGCCCGGTAGAAGTCCCAGACGCGCCCGGGATCGCGCCTGAAGGCCTGGATCGATGCGACTTCGAAGGGATCGACCTCGGCCCAGATCCCTGTTGGCGAGCGGAAGTCGGGAATGCCGCTCTCAGTCGAGATCCCCGCCCCGGTGAGCACCACGCACGGTTGCCGCTCGACGATGAGAGCAGCTAGGTCCGCGGCAGACACCGCTGGATTTTAGGGTGCGTCCATGGAGGGCTACCCATTCTCCACCGAGGTCAAGGTGCGCTTCGCCGAGACCGACGCGCAAGGCATCGCGCACCACGCGTCGTTTCTCGTTTGGTTCGAGGTCGCGCGCGTCGAATACCTCGAACGCTATGCCGGCGGCTATCAGTCGATCCGCGACCGCGGGCTCGAGGCACTGACGACCGAAGTCCACGTGAGGTATCTCCGGGCGGCGTACTTCGACGAGCGGCTGACGGTCTGGGCTCGCTGCGTCGACGTCCGGGGCGCCCGCTTCCGCTACGAGTATCGGATCACCCGCGAAGGTGAGCTCGTCGCCGACGGGCACTCGCTCCATGCGACCGTCGAGCGCGGGACGTACCGCCCTACGCGCGTGCCCGATTGGCTGGTCGAGGCGGTGTCTACGGAGCCGAAGGAGGAGTAGAGCTCGCGCGCTCGCCGGGCGGGGTCTTCTGCGTTTCGCCCGCCGGGGCCTTGGGAGCCTTCGCGGGCGGCTTCAGGGGCTTCGGAGGCTTCGTGCCGATTCGGATGATTCGCGCATAAGACTTGTAGGACGTGTTCCAGGTCTCGGTGCGCAGCATGGTCCCGTTACTGTCATAGATCGTGCGCGTGACAGAGGTGGCACTCGGCGGCGTGCCTCCTTCTTCGACGACTGTCCTGCCGCGCGCCAGAGTCGGGTCTTTCTCGCGCTCGACCACGACCGGGCCGGTGATTCTCATCGTCCCAGGGGAGCTGTCGACGCGGCGGTCCTCGCCTCCGTAGATCGCGACCACGATCCCGTCGTATTCGGCGAAGCCCTTCACCAGCACCCACTTCGTCGTGTCGTTGACAAACTCGAGATCGAGCGACGGCCAGTACACGGTCGCGTCACGCCCCAACTGGTAGCGGCTGATGTACAGAGCGTGGGCGTTTCGCTCGGTGATCTTGAGACCCGCCTCCCAGGCGGCGTTGAACACCGTCGTCGCCACCTGCGACGTGCCCCCGCCGATCTCCTCCGCATATTCGGTGCCGATGATCACGGGAGCTGAACGGAATCCTTTCTCCTCGGTCCGCTCTCCGATCGTCTCGTTCAGCGAGAACGTTCCGCCAGGCGGCACGAGCGTGTCGTCCAGGAGCGACACCCCGAGGCGGAGGTTCGAGATGCGATCCGACGTGCCCGAGTTGTAAGTCTTGTAGGCCGACAACCGGCGATCGATGCCCATGGCGAGCGCTTCGGCGGTAGTCCGCTCCGGCGCGGCCCGCGCGATGGTGAGCGTCGCGACCCGGTTCGTCCTCGATGTCGCCGCCCGGAGTAGCGCCCGCGCTGCCCGGCGAATGTCGAGCTCCGTGCCGTTTCGCGAAGGGACGATCTGAACGCTCTCGCCGGAGACGGCGAAGCCGGCGTTCGCCGGCGGCTTCCCGACACGCTCGGCGAGCGCGCGGAAGTACGCGTCTGCACGCGGCCCGGCGATTGCGAGACGGGATCCGCCGTCACTCGGAAGCGAGAGGAGCGTCGCGATTCGCCGGGGTGAGACCTTGAAGCTGCGCCTGGCTCCGCGTAGGACGACGTGTCCGGAGAGAGCGACTCGGGCCCGGCGGGCCGAGGGTGCAAGTGCACGTGCGGTGACATCCGGCGCGTCGACAACGACGGGCAGCGGGATCGGGGCATGCAGACGTTCGAGCGAGCCCAGCCCTCGAACCACCGCGTGCGCTGCCTCTTCTCGCGCGAGCCTGCGGCCGACCTGCTCGGGAACGGACTCGATCTCGAGCCCTCTTCGCACCAGCGCCGCATCCTTCGGAGCCCGATCGACCGAGTCGGCGATGCGCTCGAGAGCGAAATCGAGCGCGGCGTCGGAGACCGCGAGGCGCGGCAGCACCTCGGCTCCGAAAAAGCGGGTGTGCAGGCGCCGGAATCCCCGGATCGGGCCAAACCCGTCGCCCGCCCGTCCAGCCGCGGCAACCGCGCCGGCCCAGTCCGGTTTGACACCGAGCTGGTTCGCGGCGAACGCGAACGACTCTCCGCCCGCAGCAAACTTCACAGGATCGCCCGCGACGTCTAAGAACAGCCCGTCCAGCTTCGCGACGGCCTCGCGTTGTGTGAGCCCGCCTACGTCGACGCCTGCCACGCGTGCGCCGGCAGCAAGCTCGTGAGACGACCCCGCGAACACGAGCCCGAGCAACACCCCGACCACCGCGAAGAGACCCGCGACGAGTGCGAGCCCGACGAAGAGCGTTCGGCTTCGCGCGCGTCGACGCGCGCGCGGGGCAATAAGAGGCGAGTCGGCGCGCACCGGACGCCGCATTTTAGCTGGCGGCTAGCGGTCTTGGAGCGCGTCGAGCGCGACTGCGAAAGCCAGCACGAGCCGACGATCACCCGGGAACTCGGGTCCGAGCTCGAGCACGTAACGGTCGCGAAGTTTGCCGAGCACCCGCCGGTAGGTGGCGACCTGCTGACCGTCTCGGAGGAGCACGAAGTTGAACGGCAGCCAGGTGAGCGCGGACAGCCAGTCCGATATGAGTCCCGCGAGCCGACGAACGAGAGCGATCACCCAGCTGGCCTCGTGCGCCTCAAAGAGCTCCGTGCCGGCGGCATCGCGCACGACCCAGTGGCTGCGGAGGAGCGACTTACCGAACGCCTTCTCGAGCAGCCCGATCACCTGACCCTGCTCGTCGAGCACCTCATGGCGGCCGCGGAACTCGAACGCGGTCTTCGACTTGATCATGAAGACGTGCGATTCGGCGTCCGGGGCGAGCCGGAAGCGGATGTCCTCCTTGATCGACAGCTTCTTCTGCTTGACGAAGAGCAGCGGTGGGCCCTCCTCCGTCGTGCCGGGCGAGGGAATGCTGATCCGATACTCGTTCCCGAGCGGCTTGAACACCTGCTGCACGAGGAAGCGCTCGGAGCCGTCAATGGCGGCGAGGACGCTCTGTGGATCTTGCGATGCGGTGTCCATGGCTCAGAAGACGAAGAGCTCGACTCCACCGGAAACGTACAGGCCCACCCCGGTGATGTAGGACGCCAGATCCGAGCAGAGAAACGCGATGGCGTTCGCGATGTCCTGAGGCTCGCCGGGCCGCTTCAACGCCGTGCGCGCGACGATGCGCTCGTTCATCGCGGCGTTCGCCATGTTGAAAGCCTCGGTTCCGATCACCCCGGGGACGATCGCGTTGCACGTGATGCCGTGCCGAGCGCCCTCCATAGCCAGTGTGCGCGTGAGCCCGAGCGCCCCGGCCTTGGTCGTGGAGTAGCTCGCCTGGCCGAAGCCGCCGAGCGTGCCCGCGACGGAGGCCATGTTGATGATGCGACCCCATCCACGCTCCTTCATGTGCGGCCACACGGCCTGTGCGCAGTTGAACGAGCCGCCCAGGTTCACGCGCAGGTCACGCTCCCAGAGTTCAGGGCTCTGATCCCCGATCTGACCCACATGGTCGAGCGTGGCGGCGTTGTTCACGAGGATGTCGACAGAGCCGAGCTCCTCGACCGTCCGCGCCACCGTCGAGGCCACCTGCTCGCGGTCGGTGACGTCGCACTTGAGCGCCAGTGCGCGCCGACCCATCGCGCGGATCTCGGCGGCAGTCGACTCGGTGTAGACCATGCCCTGCGCGCGCGCCGCCGTTGCGAGCGCGCCCCAGCGGTCGGTCTCCTCGGAGACCTCCGATTCCACCAGGATGTCCGCGATCGCCACATCCGCTCCCGCGCGCGCAAGGGTGAGCGCATCTGCGCGCCCCAGACCGCGCGAACCCCCGGTGACGAGAGCGACCCGGCCGGTGAGATCGATCTCGAGCGCCACCGCGCGATCCTACGCTGGTAGAACCGTGCGGTGCACCGGATCGACGTGGCAGAACGGCGAGCGCGGCTCGTCGATCGACATCTCCTCTCGCCCGAGAAGCGGGCGGGCAGCGCGCTCGCGGCAGCGAGCTCCGTCGTGGTCCTGCATTCCACCGATCCCGTCACCGTCTTTCTCTCCATCCAAGCAAGAGCAGACGTTCAGCCGACTGATATCGAGCGCGAGCTGTACGAGGATCGGACGCTCGTCCGCATGCTCGGCATGCGCCGAACACTCTTCGCCGTGCCACGCGAGCTTGTTCCCGTCATCTACGCGGCTTGCACGCGGTCGATCGCCGCCCGCGAGCGCCGCCGGGTGGAGCAGATGATCGCGGACAGCGGCATCTCGTCCCGGCCCGCGGCGTGGCTCACCCGCGCGCTGTCGTCTGCTCGCAAGGCCCTCGAGGAAAGAGGCGAAGCGTCGACCAGAGAGCTGGTTGCCCAGATCCCGATCCTGGCCAAACGGCTTCGCGTGGCGTCCGGCACGAAGTTCGAAGCGACCCAGAGTGTCGGATCGCGCGTCCTTCCGCAGCTGGCGATGGAGGGTCGGATTGTCCGCGTCCGTCCTCGCGGGACCTGGATCAACGGTGAGTACCGCTGGGCGCCGATCGAGACCTGGCTGGGCGGCCCTATCACTGCCGTCGAGCAGGGAGCCGCGCAGGCCCAGCTCCTGCGCCGTTGGCTCGCCGCCTTCGGGCCGGCGACCGAGACCGACATCCGCTGGTGGACAGGTTGGACGGCCCGTGAGGCTCGCGCGGCGCTCGCGGCCGTGCCACATGCAGTCGTGGATCTCGGCGGCGAAGTCGGATTCGTCCTCGCTGACGACCTCGGTAGCACAAAGAGGCTGGAGCCGTCAGCCGCTCTGTTGCCGACGCTCGACCCGACGACGATGGGCTGGAAGGAGCGCCATTGGTACCTCGGCAAGCACGCTTCGCTCGTGTTCGACAGCAACGGCAATGCCGGGCCGACCGTGTGGTGGGACGGCAGAGTCGTCGGTGGCTGGTCGCAGCGCCGCGACGGCGAGATCGTCTTTCGGTTGCTCGAGGACGTCGGCCGAGACGCCGTTCAAGCGGTGGACGTCGAGGCTGCGCGCGTGGCGGCGTGGCTAGGCGACGTGCGCTTCTCGCCCGGCTTCCTGCCGCCGTTCCAGCGCGAGCTGGCGGCCTAGTCCTCGTCCCTTGGGAGGAAGATCTCCTTCGCGATCACGAGCCGCTGGATTTGAGACGTTCCCTCGTAGATCTGGAAGAGCTTCGCGTCGCGCATCAGCTTCTCGACCGGATACTCCTTGATGTACCCGTAGCCTCCGAAGACCTGCACGGCGTCGGTCGTCACCTTCATCGCGGTGTCCGCGGCGAAGCGTTTCGCGAACGATGACTGGAGGGTCGCGCGCTTGCCCTGGTCGTGCAGCCACGCGGACTGCCAGACCAGCAGCCGCGCCGCCTCGATCTCGGTCGCCATGTCCGCGATCATGAAGTTGACCCCTTGGTGCATGGCGATCGGCACGTCGAAGGTGACGCGCTCCTTCGCGTACTCGACTGCGTGCTCGAATGCCGCCTGCGCGACCCCCACCGCCCCGGCCGCGGTTCCCGGCCGGGTGAAGTCGAGGGTTTTCATCGCGATCTTGAAGCCCTCGCCCTCCTCACCCAACCGGTTCTCCGCCGAGACGACGACGTCGGTGAGCCCGAACGCGGAGGTATCCGTGGAGCGCTGTCCCATCTTGTCCAGATGCTTCTCGATCTGCACGCCGGGCGTGTTCATCGGCACGATGAACGCCGAGATGCCGCGATGTCCCTTGCTCGGGTCGGTCTTCGCGAACACGACCGTCCAGGCCGCGTAGCCCGCGTTCGTGATGAACGTCTTCGAACCGTTCAGGATGTACGAGTCGCCCTGACGCACGGCGGTCGACTTCATGCGCGCAACGTCGGAGCCCGCGTCTGGCTCGCTGAGGCCGAACGAGCAGAGGATCGGCTCCTCGAGTAGCGGAGGGAGCCATTGCTCCTTCTGCTCCTCGGTGCCGGCGATCAGGACGGGCGCTGCACCGAGGCCGTTCGCGCCAATCGAGGTGCCGATCCCCGAGCACCCACGGTTCAGCTCCTCCCCGACGAGCATGCCGTCGAACGACGGGAGCCCGATGCCGCCGAGCGACTCGGGCACGTGCAAGTTCATCAGACCGAGCTCGTGCGCCTTCGCGATCACGTCCACCGGATGGGTCGAGTGCTCGTCGTACTCGGCTGCTTTCGGCCGGATCTCCTTGTCGGCGAACTCGCGCGCGAGCGCGCGGAGCTCGCGCTGCTCGGGCGAGAGCTCGAACGAGACGCCCGCAACACCCGTCTCTACCTGCGCCATGTCGTCGGCTCCTGTTTCGATTGACTAGTCAGTCAATAAGTGTACGCGCCTCTTCCGGCGCTTGGTCAAGGCCGGTGGACGCGTGCGTAGGATGTGATCCGTGGCGACGACCACCGAGCTTTCCGCGCTCGATCCGCTCGACTATCTCGCGATCGACGCCCTCCTCGACGACGAGGAAAAGGCG
>JACDCN010000323.1 GCA_013817555.1 Actinomycetota bacterium | reverse complement strand
CGCGTCGATATCGATCGCGTCCGCCGCCTCGGGGCCGACGGCGATCTTGTCCATGTAGAACGCGGCGCCGGGATCGAACATCGTCCCGCGCTCGGCGACCGCGATCACCGCGATCGCGTTCGGCTGCCCGAGCGCGGTCAGCCGCGTCCCCTCGAGCGGGTCGACGGCGACGTCCACCTCTGGGCCGCTGCCGTCGCCGACCTCCTCGCCGTTATAGAGCATCGGCGCCTCGTCCTTTTCGCCCTCGCCGATCACGACGACGCCGTGCATCCGCACCGTGTCGAGCACGAGCCGCATCGCGTCGACCGCAGCCGCATCGGCCTTCTCCTTCTCGCCGCGCCCGACCCAGCCGGAGGCCGCAAGCGCGGCCGCCTCGGTCACGCGGACGAGCTCGAGCGCGAGGTTTCGGTCGGGAGCGATGGTCATACGGGAGTGATCGTAACCCTGCTCCCGCCGCCGTGAAGGCCGCGTACCGACGGTACGAGAACAACGATCAGACTGACGGCGATGTTGAGCGCAGCGGCGACAGCCAGCGTCTCGGCCACTCCGACGAGAGCAGCGAGCGGCCCGATCAGCGCATACCCGATCGGGTTGAGCGCGACTGAGCCGAACCAGTCGAACGAGCTGATCCGCGAGATCGCGTGCTCCGGGACGTTGCGCTGGAGCGCGGTGAACCAGAGCGTCTCGCCGAATGAGAACCCCACCCCGACGGTGAATCCGACGGACGCGATCAGCACGAGCGGTAGCGGCACGGCCAACGTGGCGAGGAGCACGCCGGCGGGCACGACAAGCAGCATCGAGGCGACCAGCGGGCGCGCGAACCTCACGCGGAGAGCGATCAGGCCGCCGGCAACGGAGCCTGCTGCCTGGAGCGCGAGGATCGTTCCCCAGGCTCCGGCCCCACCAAGCTCCTCCTTCGCCACGAGCGGTCCGAGGACGAGGTAAGCCGGAAAGAACGTCAGTTGGAAGAATCCGAAGGCCATGACCATCGCCACGACCCAGGAGCGGCTGAGAAACTCGCTCCAGCCGTCGCGGAGATCGGCGAGGACGGACGTGGAAGCGAGTCGGACCGCCGGCGCGAGCCGCATCGACGCGACGAGCAGAGCCGACACGAAGAAGGTGCCCGAGTCGAGCGCCAGCGCCCAGGCGGGACTCGCCGCGGCGACGATGACGGCTCCGATCGCCGGCGCGGCGACGGAGAGCGAGCTACGTGAGAGCTGGAGGAACGCGTTCGCCTCTTGAAGCCTGTCCTCGCTGACCGCGTCGCGGACGAGACCGAGTGTCGCGGGTCGAGAGAACGCGACCGCGACACCGAACACCGTCTGGAGCAGGGCCACGTTCCAGACGCTCGCGGCGCCGGAGAAGAAGAGCGCAGCCGTGGCCGCCTGCGAGACGCCCTTGACGAGATCGCTGCCGACGAGGATGTGGCGTCGCGGGAGGCGGTCGGCGAAGACGCCGCCGAGCAGGAGGAACACGACAACCGGGATCTCCCGCGCGAGCAGCACGATTCCCAGGTCGGTCGCGCCGCCGAAGTCCAGGACGGCGAACGCGAGGGCGACGACCGCCATGCCCGAGCCGAGTGTCGAGACCGAGACCGCCGCCAAGTACCGGGCGAAGCTCGGCTCTCGAAGCGCGTCGAGAGAGCTCGGTACCCGCACGATCCCAGCCTAGAGCTTCTCTAGATGAGTAGTTCCACGGCTTTGTAGGGAGGGGCGGGAGCCAGGTCGAAGTCGGCGGTGCCTATTCGCACCGTCGACGTAAGGGGGCCACGATGCTCGCCGACCTCGACCTGTTGCTGATTGCGGTGTTCTGCACCGCCGACGATCTCCTGCCTGAGCGGCCCAGAAACGCCAGGCGTAGCCTGACCGACGCGGAGGTCGTGACGCTCTGCGTTGCCCAGGCGATCATGGGGGTGCCGTCTGACGAGCGGTTTCTGCGGGTTGCCCGCAAGCGGCTCGCGCATCTGTTTCCGCGGCTGCCGAAGCGGCCCGGCTACCACAAGCGGCGCGAGAGACTCGCGGACACAATCGAGGCGTTGATCGGCGAGTTCGCTCGCGACAGCCCCGGCTTCCACGACGACCTGCTGCTGGTCGACTCGACCCCGGTCGAGTGCGCCCGCTCGCTCGAGACGACCCGGCGCAGCCAGCTCGCGGATGCCGCCGACTACGGCTACTGCGCCAGCCACAGCCGCTTCTTCTGGGGCTTCCGCCTCCATGGCCTCTTCGCGCTGGACGGCACCCCACGCGCCTTGGCGCTCACCTCTCCGAAAGCCTCCGAACGCGACGTCTGCCTGCAACTGCTCCAACGCTGCGAGCGGCACGGCCCGATCGTCGTTGTCGCTGACAAGGGCTACGCCGGCCGCGAGTTCGAGCAGGCCGCCAGCGACCTCGAGACCACGATCGCCCGCCCCCGCCGCAAAGACGAGCCCCTCGGCGGCCCCCACCTGGCCCCGATCCGACAACGAATCGAATCGATCTTCCAGACCTGCAAAGACCTACTCACCC
>JACDCN010000322.1 GCA_013817555.1 Actinomycetota bacterium | reverse complement strand
GCGAGGGGCAGAGCGATCGCGATGACCGCCAGGAGCGAGACGGCGGCGGCGCGGACGCGCGGCGGGCGCGACTGCGTTGCGGCGGTCACTTGACCTCGAATCGGGCCTGGGCCTGCTCTCGCTGGGTGGCGAGCTCGCAGCTGACGGTGTGGATGCCCAAGCCGGTCGGTGCGCTCGTGGCCGGGTAGCTGAAGCTTGCCCGTCCGCCACCGTCAGCCGTCCGCGGCGTCCGGAGCTCGGGATCGGAGCGCTCCGCACCGTCCGGCATGACGGCCTTGACGGCGCAGACGGATCCCGGCGTCGTCACCACACTCACGAGGCCGTAGCGGGACTCGAGGATCGTCACGAAGTACGTCGGCAGGACGACCCCGGTCGCCGCAGGGCCACCGAGCGTCGGGACCGGTGGGAACCCGGATGTCGATGCCGCCGTCGGGGGCGTCGCCGAGGCGGATGCCGGCGGTGTCGCGCCGCCCGCAATTGGCGGGGCGGAGGATCCGCCGCAGGCCGCGAGTGTCATCGCGAGGACGAGGAGGACGGCGCGACCGTCGGGGAGCTTTCGCTCCCCGACGGTCCATGCCGGCAGAACGGAGGGACGCACCTACGGTGTCGCCGGCTCCGTGCGATGGTGCGTGTGGTCGAAGCCCTGGTGTGGGCTCGCGACGTAAGGGAAGACCGCCAGGAAGGGCTTCTCGTTGGCGTTCACGCCATCGCCGAGCTGGTTGTTCGGCGCCTTGTTCTGGGCCGGCGTGAACGGGGTGCCGCCAGCGGCGGCCTGGAGCGTGATGTCGACCACGTCATCGATGAGACGCCGGCCGTTCGGGTAGCCGCCGCTCTCGCCTCCGAGGAGGCCCATGCGGTTGCCGGCGCCGATCGCGGTGGCCGGCGTGAAGAGGTTGAGACGCATCTTCTCCGACGGGAGCACGAAGGGCGGCTTGTTCAGCCCGGCGATGCCCGTGAGGAAGATCGCGACGAGGTCGTTACGCGGTGCGGGCGGAACGTCAAGGCCGTAGAGCGCCTTGAGCAGACGGGCAGCCTCGGGGTCGAGGACCACCGGGAGAGCGGCGCCGTCGTCCCTCGGGTGCAGGGCGTTGAACGCGTCCTTGAGCGCGAGCGGGATGACCACCTCGTTCACGAGGGGCATGCCCAGACGTGAGACCTGGACCCAGGGGCCGGACGCCGACTGGGTGCCGTTGGTGTTGTACACGCGCGTGGACTGACGCAGCGAGAGCGCGCGTCCGGCGATGACGCCGAACTCGGAGTTGGCGAAGGCCGGAGCGATGCCGTTGTTCGTCACGCTGGCGATCGGGACCTGCAGAACGATGCTCTGCACGTTGTATCCGGCGAGGCTGTCGATGCCCCCGCCCTTGTTGCCGGGCGCGCCCGGACGGATGGTGAGGAGGTCGAAGGTCGCGCCGAGGTCCACGAAGAACGGATCGTCACGCTGACCCGCGAAGACCTTGCCACCGCCGGCGAGGTTGCGGACCGCGGACGCGGCGAGGGCCTCGTAGTTCGGGGTGGACTTGGGGCCGATGTTCACCGGCGGGACAGGCGCGTTGTCGACGAGCAGAGTGCTCGAGCCGTTGGAGCGCATGCGCGTGACCGAGTAGAACTGGCGGAAGTTCAGATCCGGGTCGTCGAGCGAGGTGACGGCACCGGTGTTGTAGAGGAACGTGTTCTTGGTGCGATATTCGCTGCGGAAGCGCAGCTCGAACCAGGTGTCGTCGATGTTGTCGCCGTTGTCGTCGATGACGATCCGGTAGGCGATGTCGTCGCCGAACTTGAAGAAGTTCGGGCCGCCCTCCGGCGTCTCGATCGGCCAGGTGTTGTAGACGAAGGTGACGGTGTCCGGAGCATCGGGGCTCCGGAACATGTAGAAGTCGGTGCCGTCTGCCTGCGGGTCGTCCGCGATGAGCGGCGCTTCACGGTGGCTCGAAGCGCCACCGAACGCGGGGACGATAAGGGTTGCAAGCAGCAGGGCCGACGCGAAGATGATGAGTGGTCGCTTGAAGACGGGGCTCGCTGTCATGTGAGGTCCTTCTCTTTCGTAATTCGCGTGCGTGATTTCGCGCGCCGGCGGGTGCCGGGATCGCGGCCGTCGAGGGGGTCGCGATCGCCAGAGGTCGCGATCCGGAACCCGGCACCTCCCCTTCGCGTTCCGCACCCTGATGGCAGGTCGGGACGCCTGTACGTTGCGTCCGCTCGCCTCGAGCAGCCAGGCGGCGGTTGCCACCAAGCGCAGAAGCGAGACGGATGGACGCGGACTGATACGAGCCCTAGACCCACGTCGGATTCACGGATGAGACTCGCGGCCGGGGCCCGCTGGCACGTTCCTGTCGTTTTCGCCAGGCGGTTGGTCCGTCAGCGTGTCGGGTGTCGTATATGCCGTCAGCACGCCCGAACACGTGCAACGGGGGAGAACGCTCGCTTGGATACCGCTCGTCTCTTCGGTCGCTTCGCCGCTCTCTTCGCCCTGGTGATGATCGTGAGGGCCTGCATGCCGCAGGCACGGACCGCTCC
>JACDCN010000321.1 GCA_013817555.1 Actinomycetota bacterium | reverse complement strand
GGCTGGTCGCGATCGTCGCCGGAGCTCTCGGAACGGCCTACCTCATCGTTGTTCCGTCGCTCGAGAAGCAGCTTGTCGACGCGCGGCTCGACGAGCTCGAGAAGCAAGCCGCGCCGCTCGCCGAGGAGCTTCCCGCGGACACGCTCTTGTGGAACGACAGGGTCGAGGACTTCGCGGTCGCGGCGAACGCTCGCGTCGTGGCGTTCAGGGTTCTCGAGGCCAACCCGCCCGCGCTAGCCGTGGTAGCCGATTCGCGCCAAGGACAAAGCTCGCGCGACGTTGCCCGGAACGTGACGGCGCTCCGTGCGGCGGAAACCGAAGGCATCGAGCGCGGACGGGTCGTGGACTCCACCGGGGACTACGCCGAAGTCGCGGTCCCGCGTGCCGAGGACGCGGTCGTCCTCTTCCGAGCGTCGCTCGCCGACTCGCTCGCCACCGTTCGGCTCGTCGGAAGACGACTTCTGGTTGCGACCGGTTTCGCGCTGGTCTTGGCGCTCGTTCTCGGCCTCACCGCGGCCGGAATGTTCGCGTATCGGCTGCGCCGCCTTGAGGCGGCCGCGGAGCGGATTGCCGGCGGCAACTTCGACGCGCCGATCGTCGATCGCGGAGATGACGAGATCGGACAGCTGGCGGTCACGTTCGATCGGATGCGCGTCCAACTCGCGCAGCTCGACAATGCACGCAAGGAGTTCGTCGCCAACGCCTCGCACGAGCTCCGCACTCCGCTGTTCTCCATCGGCGGCTTTCTGGAGCTCCTGACGGAAGAGGAGCTGGACGAGGAGACGCGCCACGAGTTTCTAGCGACGATGCGAAGCCAGGTCGAGCGGCTGTCGAAGCTTTCGACCGACCTCCTCGACCTTTCGCGGGTCGATGCGGGCCAGCTCAGAGTGGAGAAGGAGCCCGTCGACCTTTCCGCTGTGGTCATGACACTGACGCGCGAGCTCCAGCACATGGCGGTCGCGTCGGGGCATGTGCTTGAAACCGAGCTCGACGGAGACGCGTGGTGCACGGCGGACGAGGAACGCGTCCTCCAGATCGGTCGAGCGATCGTGGTGAACGGGCTCGTCCATACTCCGGCCGGCACTCGGATCGTCGTACGGTCTCGTCGGCGCGGAGGCCGAGTCGAGCTCCAGGTCGTCGACGATGGCCCCGGCATTCCCGCGAGGCAGCGTGACGCCGTCTTCGAGCGCTTCTACCGCGTCGAGGGGGGAGGGAAGGCTTCTGGGAGCGGCCTCGGATTGGCGATCGCGAGGGAGCTGGCACGCTTGATGCACGGTGCGATGCGGCTCGAATCGGGCCCTGCGGGTACCGTCGTCACTTTGGATCTTCCGGGCGCCGAGCCCGCCGAGCGGTCACCTGTGGACGCTCACCCGTTTTCACGTGAAAACGACCCCGGCGGTGGGTGACCCGTTCGCCGGTCTACGATCCAGGCATGAGTGGGCTGTCACACGTGGACGACGCAGGCGAGGTGAAGATGGTCGATGTCGGCGAGAAGCCGGTGTCGAGACGACGCGCGGTCGCGTCGGCAAGGGTGCATATGGCTCGCGCAACCGCAGAGACGATCCGGGAGCTTCCGAAGGGTGACGCGCTCGTGACAGCGCAGCTCGCGGGAATCATGGCCGCGAAACGCACAGCCGAGCTCATTCCCCTGTGTCATCCGCTTCCTGTCACCCATCTCGAGGTTCGGCTCGAGGTAGGCGAATCGACGGTGGAGATAGAGGCCACCGCCGAAACAACAGCACAAACCGGGGTCGAGATGGAGGCGCTGGTCGCTGCCACGATCGCGGCCCTCACGGTGTACGACATGGCGAAGGCCGTCGACAAGGAGATGTGGATCGACGGGGTTCGCCTGGTCGAGAAGACGAAGGAGCCGATCTGAAGGCAGCGGTGCTCACCGTCTCCGACGGCGTTCACGCAGGCGAGCGCGACGACGCGAGCGGCGCGGTGCTCGAGGAGCTGCTCGGGGGCGAGGAGTTCGATGTCGTGCGACGAGTCGTTCCGGACGACCCAGATCGGATCGCGAACGCAATCGTCGAGCTCGCGTCCGAGGCGTTGCTCATACTGACAACGGGAGGAACGGGCTTCGCACCGCGTGACGTGACTCCCGAAGCGACACGGACCGTGCTGGATCGCGAGGCGCCGGGCATCGCCGAGGCGATCCGTGCGGATGCGCTCGCCCGGACTCCGCATGCGCTCCTCTCGCGCGGCGTCGCCGGTCTTCGGGGCGAGACGCTCATCGTGAACCTTCCAGGCTCACCCGGTGGATGCCGTGACGGGTTCGCGGTGATCCGCCCCGCGCTCCGCCACGGGCTGGAGCTGGCGGCGGGCGACAAGGCGACCCCGCACCGGCAGACGTGACGACTTCCGCCGTACCCCTTCCGCGCCGCCTGGCGTCGCTCGTTCGGATCGAGCACACCGTGTTTGCATTGCCATTCGCGTACGCAGGGGCGTTTCTCGCGGTCGCGGAGTGGCCGGGCTGGAACGACCTGCTCTGGGTGACGGTCGCAATGGTCGGAGCCCGCACACTCGCGATGGCGCTGAA
>JACDCN010000320.1 GCA_013817555.1 Actinomycetota bacterium | reverse complement strand
GGGAGCGCCCGCCGGCCAGGGAGGCGTGGAGCCGAGCAAGGGCCCGGTCGCGCAGCGTGTAGCTCATCCGCTGGTCCGGACGGCTCGAGACGCCGGGACGAGGCTTCCCGGGTGTAGCACGTAGCCGGGATCGAGTGCTCGTTTGAGCTTCGCGAGCACGGCTGCGCCCTCCCCCAGCTGGTCGGCCAGGAACGGCGCGCGCGCGCGGCCGACGCCGTGGTGGTGGGAGATCACGGCGCCGGCCGTGAGCGCGGTGCGCATCGCCACCGCCCAGATCGCCTCCAGACGTCGAACCGCCTCCGAGTCGTCCGCTACACGACCGAGCAGGATCAGATACAGCGATGTGCCGTCGGTGTACGTGTGGGAGAAGTGGGCTAGGACCTCGTCCGCCAACGGCGTGAGCGCGAGCTTCATCGCCCTGTATGTCTGGAGGATCTCCGTCCAGCCGTTCGCGATCTCGATCGTCTCCGCGTAGCCGCCCGGCTCATCCAGCAGGCGCTCGACACGGGAGAAGTCGTAGCGGCTCGCCAGCCAAGCCTCAGCGGCTTCGGAGCCAAGGCTTCGCGCGCCGAGTCCGGCGAGGATCTCGGAGGTAGCCTGACGCTCGGCCGCCGCGACGGCCGGCACCCCGGCGAAGCCGACGAGGACGACCGCCTCGGGGAGTGGTTGCCGCCCGGCGAGATGGCGGGCCTCGTCCGAGTCGTACAACCGGAGGAGCGCCGGACGGAGGCCAGCCTGCATGACCTCACGGAGGCCCGTCAGGCCCGCCTCGACGCTCGGGAGCCCAAGCGCTTCCAGTCCCGAGAGCGCCGTCAACGGGTGGATCCGCAGGACCACTTCCGTGACGACGCCGAACGCGCCCTCGCTGCCGATGAAGAGGCTCTTGAGGTCCGGCCCCACCGCGCCGCGCGGCGGTGTCCCGACGCGGGCGATCGTCCCGTCCGCGAGGACGACCGTGAGGGCGAGCACGGCATCCTCGATCCCGCCCCAGCGGGACGAGAACTGCCCGGTCGCACGCGTTGCCACCCACCCGCCGACGGTCGAGCGATGCAGGGACTGCGGCGAGAACCACGTCGTCATCCCCTGCTCGGCGAGAATCCGCTCCAGCTCGCCGCCCGTGACACCGGCCCCGACGGTCACGCGGCCGCCCGAGCTGTCGATCTCGCGCACTCGGCTCAGACCGCGCATGTCCATGACGAGGGCGTCGCCCGTCGGAAGCGGCGCGCCTGTCACCGACGAACCCGCGCCCCAAGGAACCACGGCGACGTCTCGGCTCGCGGCCCACGCGAGCACCCGCGCGACATCGGCGGTGGAGCGGGGCAGGGCGACGGCAACCGGCGGTGTTCCTGGAGAGCCGTTGCGGGCGCGCTTCACGGCCAGCGGCCACGCGTCGACTCGATAGCCCTCGCGGACATCCTCCCGGTCGTCGATCAGACCGCCGAGCTCCTCGCGCGCCTCGCTTAGCCACACGTCGCCTCCACCTCCGCTCGTCTGCGAGAATCGATCATACGGCATGCCCACACACCAAATAGAGCCGTTTCGCGTCGGAGTCACTCGCGACGTGCGCAGACCCGACGGCACGTTCGCCTTCGCGCCGTTCGACCTCTCGACCTTCGACGTTCCCGGCGTCGAGTAACGGTTCCTCGCCGACGACGCGCGACCCCTGACCCCCGGCCTGCTCGAAGGGCTCGACGGCCTTTATCACTTCTCCACGCCGGTGACAGCGGCGAGCCTGGAGGGCCTCGATCGCCTCGCGATCCTCTCGCGGCACGACATCGGGCTCGACTTCGTCGACGTCGAGGCGTGCACCGAGCGCGGCATCGCAGTTACGATCACGCCAGGCGGAGTCACTCGCCCGATGGCCTCGGCTGCGGCGGCGCTCGTGCTCGCCCTCGCCCACCGGCTCCGGGAGCGCGACCGAGCGCTGCACGAGGGCGACTGGCAGCAGGGCCGCTTCGCCCCCACGGGCTTCGGACTCACGGGAAGGACGCTCGGCGTCATTGGCTTCGGCCGCATTGGACGCGAGGTCGTACGGTTGCTCGCCACCTGGGAGATGCGCGTGCTCGTCGCCACCCGCACACGCTGAAAGAACGTATACGACGGCGTGCTGTCCGTCCAAATGTGGCCATGGGCATGTGGTATGGCGTATGATCGTGAACATGGACGATATCGTTGACGCTAGCGCGCCTGAGAGATCCAGCTCCGTGCCGGTGCTGTTCGACCAGGTGAAGCGCGAGCCGCGGCTGTCGGACAAGGTCGCCGACACGATGCTCGAGACGATCCTCGCAAATCGCCTGAACGTCGGCGACCCGCTCCCGTCCGAGCGCGAGCTCGGAGAGCAGTTCGGCGTCTCGCGCACCGTCGTGCGGGAGGCGGTCAGGGCGCTCGTCGCGAAGGGCGTGATCGAGGTTCGCTCCGGCAGTGGCCTTCGTGTCGCCGCCGTGAACGCCACCACCGTGAGCGAGTCGATGAGCCTGTATCTGCGCGGCGGCACTCTCGACTTCGAGAAGGTGCAGGAGGTGCGCGCTCTCCTCGAGGTGCACCTCGCGGGTCTCGCCGCC
>JACDCN010000076.1 GCA_013817555.1 Actinomycetota bacterium | reverse complement strand
TCGAGTGCGAGGCCTTCTCCGCGGCGATGAACCGGAAAACGCTCACCGGGTCACGCCTTCCCTGGCGAAGAAGGCCGCCGCTTTTTTTAGGATCTCCCGCTCCTCGGCGAGGATCCGGTTCTCACGACGCAGCCGACGCAACTCGTCGCGCTCGGCCGAGCTGAGCCCCTCAGCCCTACCCTCGTCGACGGCGAGCTGGACCGACCAGTTCCGCAACGACTGCGGCGAGACTCCGAGCTCACGCGCAAGCTGCGGGACCGAACGATCGCTGCTTCGCAACAGCCTCACAGCCTCCAAGCGGAACTCCACTGAATACGGCGGGATCTTTGGCATCAACAGACATCCTTCCCGACTGAGCGAACTCAGTCAGCAGATGTCCACCAAAGCGGGGGAACTCCACACAGCCCGCGGTCTTGGCGTGCCGGGCCGCGACCTCGACGAGGCGAGTCCCGATGCCTCTGTGCTGGAACACGCTGTGCGTCTTCGTGTCGAGCAGGAAGGCGTGGTCTCCACCGTCCCAGGCGACGTTCACGAAGCCGATGACTACCCCATCCGCTCGGGCCGTGACCCAACCGAGACTGTATGCGCGTATCTGATCCCACCAGCCCTGCGCAACCCGTCCGCCGTGCGCGCGTACGAGCCCGACCATCTCGGCGTCTGTCAATGAGTCACGCCAGCGATACGTGACGCCGTCGAAACTGACTTCGGGTTCCAGATCACTCGTAGCCAAACCCGGCGAGACTATCCATGGCACCTCTCGCTCGGGGACATTCTTGAAGCAGGCGAACGTCGTTGATCACTCCACGAAGGAAAGGCGTGCATCGTGAGCCTCACGCAGTACTACACAGCGACCACCCTCGACGGCTTCATAGCCGACTCCGACAACTCGCTGGACTGGCTGTTCACGCGCCAGCAGGAGGAAGACGGGCCGTTGAACTACGGCGAGTTCATCGCCGGGGTCGGTGCGATGGCGATGGGGTCGACGACCTACGAATGGATTCTCGACCACGAGTTCGCGGACAAGGATCCTGCTGAGTGGAAGTGGCCGTACCACATCCCGTGCTGGGTCTTCACGCACCGGCAGCTGCCGGTCGTCCCCGATGCGGGAATCGAGTTCACGAGCGCGGACGTTTCAACCGTGCACGAGGAGATGGTCGGCGCCGCTGGTGACCGGAACGTCTGGATCGTGGGCGGAGGGGACCTGGCCGGTCAGTTCGCGCACGCGGGTCTGCTCGACGAGGTCATCGTGTATATCGCGCCGGTGACGCTGGGTGGAGGCGCACCTCTCCTGCCCCACCGGATCGAGCTGCGACTGGATGAGCTCGGACGGAACGGCGACTTCGCCTGCGCGAAGTACTCGGTCGTGCGCTCGCCCGCCTGACGCTGTCAGGGTCCGGCCGCGGAGATCGTCGCTGCGAACGCGGACTGACCGGCCCCGATGCGGTCTACGCGATTGTCAGGCTGAGCTTGCCCCGGGTGTGCGTGGCGGGCAATGCCTGGAGTGCCTCGCCTGCCTGTTCGAGGCTGTAGCTGCGCTGGATCGAGACGCGAAGCGCGCCCGAGTCGAGGAGCTCGGCAAGGCGCTCGAGGTTTGCCGGCGACGGCACGGCCATGATGTTGAAGCGCCCCTCGCCCTCTCCGGCGGCGCCGATCGTCGAGGCGAGCCGGCCGCCTTCCTTGAGAACCGAGACGTCGGGAGCCTGGGAGACGACGTCGAGGATGGCTTCCACGCCGTCGGGATGGGTGTCCCGAACCGCCGCGGCGACGTCCCGGCCACGGTCGACGGGCTTGCCGACGCCGAGTCCGCGCAGATAGTCGTGGTCTTCGGACAGCGCGGGAGCGATCACGTTCGCGCCTGCGGCGGCGGCGAGCTGCACGAAGAAGCTGCCCACTCCCCCGGCAGCCGACGACGAGGACCGTCTCGCCTTCCGCGAGCGCCAGTGCGTCGAAGGCGGCGACAGCCGAGATTCCCGACAGCGGCGGCTCCCGCCTCGGCGAAGTCCAGGCTGCGCGGCTTCGCCGCGACGAAGTTGTCCTCGGGGACGGCGATCAGCTCCGCCCAGCTCCCGTCGTGCACGACCGGGTTGGCGTGGAGCAGGAAGCCGAAGACCTCTTCGCCGACCCGGTAGCGGCCGACACCGGAGCCGATCCGGTCGACGACTCCGGCGTAGTCGCGTCCGAGGATGACGGGGAACTCGTGCTCGGCCATCTCCTTGAGCGCGCCCCCGGCGATGAATACATCGACCGGGTTGACGGACGAGGCGTGCACGCGCACGAGCAGCTCGCGGTCGCCGACAGCGGGCTCGGCGATGTCGGCTCGGACGGCAGGCTGGGTGTCGAAGCTGTCGAGGGTGAAGGCGCGCATTGGTGTCCTTTCGGTCTGTCGAGTCGGTCGCTATCGCATGGAGCGCTCAGTGGTTCAGATACAGGTCCGCCTCCCAGTCGTACCTCGCGGGCAGGTCGGCTCGCATCACGTGTGGCCCGTCCTCGTATGATCGCGCTCGCATACAGCGCTGGAAGTCGGAGCCGGCCATCAAGGAGGGGAGCTGCGCGTGAGCGAACAACCCACACCGGACCACATCATGCAGGTCGGTCTTGGCTTCTGGGCGTCGAAGACACTCTTGAGCGCCGTCGAGATGGAGCTGTTCACGGAGCTCGCACAGCACCCCAGGGATGCCGAGACGCTACGTGAGCGACTGGGTCTTCACCCGCGCTCGGCTCGTGACTTCCTCGACGCTCTTGTCGCACTGGGGTTCCTCGAGCGTCACGAGGCGACGTACTCCAACACGCCGGCAGCGGATCTGTTCCTCGACAAACGGAAACTCTCCTACCTCGGCGGCATCCTGGAGATGGCCAATCACCGCCTGTACGGCTTCTGGGATCACCTCACGGAAGGTCTCCGAACGGGGAAGCTCCAGAACGAGGCAAGGTCCGGGGACACGCCGTTCTTCGAAGCGCTGTACGCGGATCCGGCCCGGCTGAAGCAGTTCCTCGCGGCGATGACCGGGCTCAGCCACGGGGCCAACCTCGCAATCGCAACGCGGTTCCCGTGGGCGGAATATGGGACCTTCGGAGACATCGGGACCGCGCAAGGAGATCTCGCGGTGCAGATCGCGCTCGCGAACCCTCACCTCACGGGTGCCGGCTTCGACCTTCCCGAGGTGGCGCCCTCGTTCGAGGAGTACGTCGAGCACAACGGTCTGCAAGGGCGCCTGCGCTTCGTCGCCGGCGACTTCTTCGCGGATGATCTGCCGAACGTCGACGTCCTCACCATGGGCCACATCCTCCACGACTGGGACCTGGACGAGAAGCGGGCGCTCATCGGGAAGGCGTACGAGACGCTCCCCGATGGTGGGGCGCTCATCGCCTACGACGCGATCATCGACGACGATCGCTCGAAGAACGCGTTCGGTCTCCTGATGAGCCTCAACATGCTGATCGAGACGGAGGGCGGCTTCGACTACACGGCCGCGGACTGCATGGGCTGGATGAGCGAGGCCGGCTTCACGAGCACGCGCGCCGAGCATCTGATCGGCCCCGACTCGATGGTCATCGCCATCAAGTAGCGGGCGCGCTAACCACAGGTTGTTTCTCGTCGATTGCCGCTCGGCCTCGTTACTGAACAGTTGGCCCGAAGCGCAGTCCGTACTCCTCCGTCAGGCGGGGAATGCTCGCAAGATCGACCTCCAGTCCGTAGCGCGCAGCGACGTCTGCCAGCGCACCCGGGTCTGGAGGACCGCCCTGCTGCAGGAGATCGACCATCTCCTCGAAGTAGCCCTCGAAGCCCGCGGGCGAGATCATCTCGAGGATCCGGGCCGGTTCGGCGCCTGCGTTCCAGAACGTGTGCCATTGGCCCCGTGGCTTGAAGATCAGGTCGCCCGGCTCTCCGTAGACCACGTCGTCGCCGAGTAGCGCTCCGACACGCCCTTCGAGCACGAAGCTGTACTCATCCTCGCGAGTGTGGCGATGAAGCGGCGCGGCCAGCGCTTGCGGCGGCATGGGGTGCTCGACGAGCGAGAACCCGCCGCCCGTCTCGTTCCCGTCGATCATGAACCGCACACCGATCGAGCCGAGCCTTCCGGCCTTTCCGTCGTTCGGCCCGAGCACGCGGGCTGTGGTCGTCGACTCCGTCACGACGCTCCTTTCCCTCCTAGTCGGTCCAAGGGCGTGAGCCTACGTTGCGATCCGTAAACGAGAGTCGCCAACTAGCTGGCGTCCTCGAATGATTTCGTGCCTCGAGTTACGAGTTTCGTTGCATAGCTCAAGTGAAGAAGCCCCATCGGTCGGCGACCGCATGGATCGACCGATTGGCCCGTTTGCAATAGTTTTGTTTTGTGATAAATATTTGTCCCCATGACGGTAGAGCTGGCTCCGCTCCTCACGGCGCTTGCTGACCCGACGCGCTTGCGGGTCGTTCAACTCCTGAGCGAGGGCCCACGCAGGGCGGGCGAGCTCGCCGCCGCGTCCGGCACCACCGCGCCCACGATGAGCCGGCACCTGCGCGTCCTGCTGAGCGCCGGAATCGTCAACGACGAGCGTCCATCCGAGGATGCCCGGACGAGGGTCTTCTGGCTGCGGCCGGAGTCGATCACGCCGTTACGGCACTGGCTCGACGAGCTGCAGGCGGCGGGCGACGAGCAGCTCGCATCGTTCAAGCGGCACCTCGAAGGAAGGAAGGGAACATGAGCGACGGCCGATCCCGCGCGTCTACGGTGGAGGTAGCGGCGGACCCGCTGACCGCCTTCGCGGCTTTCACTGACGAACTCGACCTGTGGTGGGTGCGCGGACCGATCAACGCCTACGACACGGGAAGGCTGGTTGAGATGCGGTGTGAGCCCGGGATGGGTGGGCGGATCCTGGAGGTGTACGACGCCGAGAGCGGGGAGGGGCTTGAGCTGGCTCGGATCACGGTGTGGGAGCCAGGTAGGCGTCTCGCTTGGACGAGCTCCCTGGACGACGTGACGATCGACGTGCACTTCGACCCGACCGCCACCGGCACGATCGTCCGGCTCGACGCGACGGTTTCGGAGGGCGGCGAAGATCGGGGCGGCTCGTCGTTCGTCTCGGTGACACCCTCGTGGTTCGGCGCGTGGATGGGCAGGCGCGACACGGCGCCTCGCGAGGCTCACGACCTTGCCCGGGTCGCTCTCACCCTCCACTACGCTCGGCCGGCCGCCGCGGCTCGCTGGCTCGCCGACGTGTTCGGCTTCGCGTCGCCGAACACGCTGCCGGAGGGAGAGGATCCGCTCTCCGACGACGCGTACGGCTTTCCATGGATCGAGTTCCATGTAGGCAACACCTCGCTCATGATCGAACCGCTCGCCGGATCCTCTGTGGATCACACACAGGTCACCCACGTCCCGTGGGTGTTCGTGGACGACCTCGAGGAACACCTCGCGCGCGTTGGCAAGGACGGGGCGACGATCGTGCAGGACATCGAGAGTCACGGCTTCACGTCGTACGTGGCGCTCGACCTCGAGGGACGTCGTTGGCGCTTTGCTCAAGCTCGCCCGACCCAGCCGCGCTGAGCGAGCGGTTTCCAAGGCTGGCGGCAGAGAGGACGTCAGCAGACGTCGAAATGCATCCGAACGGGGGCCGCCCAGGGCGCGGGCTCGGAAGAACATTCCCGAACTGTGAGTGTGCGGGTGTCCCGTCTGGGGCTGTTGTCAGGGTGGCGCCGGTGCTCTTTGTTCGTGACTCGATTCCCGAATGACCTCGCGTTGCGAGTGTCTTTCCAGTGATGTGTCCGGGCGGGGAGTCCGGTGTCGGCCTGGCGCCCGCTTGCTGGCCTGATCAGAAGCCTGTCCGCGTTGTGAGCGCGTGACCCGTCACAGTTCTGCCGCCCGCGGTTTCCACCCCAGACCGACACCGTTGTGTCCCCCAACTCTCGGCTGGAGGTCAGGTAGGGATGCTTGCAGATCAGCTGGACTACATCGTCGGCGTCGACCCGCACCGTGATGCACACGCGCTCGCGGTCGTCGAGGTCGTCAGTGGCGCGGTCATCTTTGAGACGACCGTCGCAGCGAGCAGCGACGGCTACGCGACCGCGCTCAGGCTCGCCGAGGAACATGCGAGGGGTCGGCGTGCGTTCGCGATCGAGGGCACCGGTTCCTTCGGTGCCGGGCTCACCCGCTTCCTCACAGGTCGTGATGAACGGGTGCTCGAGGTCGGCCGTTTGCGGCGGGAGCGGCGCACGGGCGGCAAGACCGACGCGCTCGACGCGATCCGGGCGGCCCGCAGCGTGCTCGCCAGCGAGCGGCCGGCTACGCCACGCGCCGGCGGGGAACGCCAGGCGTTGCAGGCATTGGTGGCCGCACGGGAAGGAGCGGTCAACGCCAAACGGGCAGGCCTCTGCCAGCTGCGAGACCTGTTGATCACGGCCCCGGAGCCGCTACGCAGCGAGTTGCGGCCGCTGAGCAGGACGCGACTTTTGCAACGCCTCGCCGCAACTCGGCCTGACGGCCAACGCGACCCGGAGCTGCGCGGCAGCATGCTTGCGCTGCGCTCGATCGCCCGGCGCGTGCTGCAGCTGACCGTTGAGGAACGCGAGCTCGCACGCGAGATCGAGACGATCACTCGCAAGCTCGCACCGCAGCTGCTCGACCAGCCCGGTGTCGGACCGCACGCCGCTGCACAGGTGGTGCTCTCCTGGTCACACCAAGGACGGATCACTACCGAAGCCGCGTTCGCCAGGCTCGCCGGCGCAGCCCCGATCCCCGCCTCCTCCGGACAGACCATCCGCTACCGGCTCGATCGATCAGGCGATCGCAAACTCAACCGCGCCCTGCACATGATCCTCGTCACCCGCAAGCGCTCACACCCCGCGACGATCGCCTACATCGAGCGGCGTCTTGCAGAAGGCAAGACGCGACGCGAAGCAAACCGCTGCCTCAAACGCTATCTCGCACGCAGCCTCTACCGCCTACTCGAACACGGACCGCCGATGCCGACTTGACAGACATAGAAGCATCGCTGGCGCACGCGAAGGTACTCCCGCCGGTGCGACCATCCGTGTCGTGAGGGGCCCGCGACACATCGAGTGGGAACGAGTTCGCCGAGTTCCACATCAGGCCGATGAGCCAAGTAGACGCGGAAGCGATCGCAGCCTGGCGGTATCCAGACGAGTACTCGTTCTACGATTGGGCCCTCCGACGCCGAGGATCTGGCCGAACTGCTAGACCCGGTCGCGCGTGCCGACCAGTACTTCGCGGTCGATACCCGCGCAGCAACTCTCATCGGCTTCGTCCAGTACAAGCGTCCACACCGTGCGAGCCTTGAAATCGGCCTTGGGCTTCATCCCAGCTGGACGGGTCAAGGTCTGGGCGAGAGCTTCCTCGAGGCTTGTCTCGATTACGCCCGTCGCCGCTTCGACCCGGAGCAGTTCACTCTTTCGGTGGCTCGTTTTAATGGCCGGGCGATCACCGAGCCTCCAAGAAACCCAGGGCGCTTCAGTGACCGGGCAGGGCTTGCCGTGTGCGAGCAGGACTGCGTGTACGCGCTGTTTCAGGCTCGAGGCGGTGGCGGACAAGATGCAGCCGCCAGCGAGCCCGCTCTCGCTCGCCGCGAACAGCGGGGTCGGGTAGCCAGATCGCCGGCACTAGCTCGCGCCGAGAGAGCTCGGCCAGCACCCAGGCGTCGATGCGGTCGGTCTTGCAGGCCAAGGGCGCGAGCCCTTTCACTTTCTGCGCGTCTGCGAGCTCGACCTGCCAGCCCGCGAGCTCGAGCCGGTCGTGCACGGAGCGGGCGCCGTTCATCGACTCGATCGCCGCCCGGATCGGAGCGCCATGACGATCGAGCCGTTCCGTCAGGCCGCGTAGACCGTCGGCGTCCGGCGGCGCCGCACCAGCTTCGACGGTCGCACCATCAGTGTCGAGCAGTGGAAGTCGTGACGCTTGCGACTGAGATCCAAACCGGCGTACAACATTGAACTCGGGCCTCCTCTCGTTAGCTCCAGTCGACAAGCCGGAGCCTGTCACTGGAGGAGGCCCTTCTTCATGGCATTCCTTACCATGCGCTCCAAGCGGCAAGCTGAGTCCGACACCGGCAGGCTCGGCGCTCGAGAGCTCCTGTGGCGACTGCGTCGTCCTTTCGAGGTTGGCGCCGCCGTCGCGTGCGCTAAAGCCGGATGACGAACCAGCCGTTCACGTCGTCGCAAAGCACCTGGTTCGGGCGCTCGTGCGCGTACGTGTAGAGCGGCAGGCGATTCCGCGTCAGCTGGAGGCGGCCGTCGGGCCGACGGATCGTCCCGAAGGTGCCACTGATCCCAGGCAGCTTGCGCGCGACGGCGGAGCGGAACGGCACGATGAGCGGCGGCCACGCCCGGGCGCACGCGCCGGTGCAATGCACCTTGAAGTCGCGCCGCTCGACATTCCAGAAGTAGAGGGCCTGGCGGTCGCGGCGGGTGAGGATGTTCCCGAACTGAGCGCTCTTCACCTTGATCACGGGTTGCTTCGTGGCAGGGGACGCGTCTGGGCGGGCCATCGCGGCGGGCACGGCAACGAGTGCGACGGCCAGGGCGGCGAGGGTGGCGCGCAGGATGGCGGTCATCGGAGCTCCTTTCAGTGGGCGGGGAGGGTGAAGCAGACGCGGGCGCCGCCGCCGGGGCGGTTCTCGGCCCAGATGCGGCCGCCGTGCGCCTCGACGAGGCCGCGGGCGATCGCG
>JACDCN010000319.1 GCA_013817555.1 Actinomycetota bacterium | reverse complement strand
GCTCAGAGACGGGAGGAGGAAGAAGATCATGAAGATGGTGACGAGGATGGGAAGGCCGCGCCAGACCTCGATGTAGAACCGGATCAGACCCTGGAGCGGGAGGAAGCGAATCGTCAGCAACGTGCCGAGGACGATCCCGATCACAGTGCTTCCGACGAGCGCCATCCCGGCGATCTTGAGCGTGTTCACGAGGCCAACGCGGAAGACGTACTCGGCCACCGGCCCGACCCAGTCGGGGATGTTCATCGGGCGTCCTCCGGCAGCGCGAGCCGCGACTCGAGGAGCCGGATCAGCGAGGACATCGTCCAGACGATCACGAGGTAGCCGACTGCGAGTGCGGCGAACGTCTCTGTCGTCTGGAGCGTCAGGGCGTTGATCTGGAGCGCGGTCGTGGTCAGCTCCGGGTAGGCGATGACGTACATCAGCGACGTGTTCTTGACGACACTGATGTACGTATTGATGGACGAGGGCAGCGCGATCCGGCCGCCGATCGGGAGGGTGACGTTGAGGAACGTCGCGAGCGGGCCGAACCCGAGCGCGAAGCCGGCCTCTCTATACCGCTGCGGCACGGCCTCGAAGCCCGCGCGGAAGTTCTCCGTGTTGAACGCGCCGCCCCAGATCATGACCGCGAGCCAGGCGACCGTGAACGCGTCCAGCCTGATCCCGACTTGCGGGAGGGCGAAGTAGAGCATGAAGATCTGGACGAGGATCGGGGTGTTCCGGATCGCCTCCACATAGATCCCGGCCAGCTGGCTCACGACCGGAACGCGATGCGCGCGGGCCGCGCCCAGGACGAGCCCGATCACCAACGCGCCGGCGATACCGATCGCCGACGCCTGGAGCGTCCGCCGCACCCCGGCGAGCAGCTCGTCGACGTTCTCCGTGAAGAACCCCCAGTCCCAGGCGACGGCGAGAAAGCCGGTCATGAGGTCGTCAGCACGGAGGAGCGACCACGCTGGGCGTGGCCGCTCCTACGAGGAAACTGGTACGCCGGCTTGCTACGGGCACTTCGTCGTGATGTCCCCTTGCGAGTACGTGAAGCGGTTGTTCGGCCGGAGGACGTTTTTCGAGAATGACGCGAAGTTCCGCGCCGGTATCTGATCCTTGAGGATCTTGACGAACGTGTCCCGCTTGCGCATGACCTCGAGGCGCGAGTCGATCCATGCCTTCAGTGCCGTGTTCCCCTGCTTGATGCCGATGCCGTAGTGCTGGTCTAGGAATTGATCTTCCGTAAGCTTCAACGTCCTGTCCTGCGCGGCAAGGCCGACCAGCACCGTGTCGTCCCACATGAGCGCGTCTGCACGTCCGTTCCGGAACTCGAGCAGCGCGTTGGTGAAGCTGTCCGTGGCAACGACCTTCGTGTCCTTGAAGCAGTTCTTCATCCAGCGGTCGTAGATCGAGCCCGTCGTGGTCGAGATCGTTTTCCCCGCAAGCTGCGGCAGATAGGTGTTGGGGGCGCTGTTCGCCATGAGCAGGCGGCCCGTCGCCTTGTAGTACGCCCGCGAGAAGTCGATCCGCGTGTCGCGGTCAGGTGTGTACGTGAAGGTCGCGACGACCATGTCCACGCGATCACTCGTGATCGCAGGCTCCCTGGCGGGAGTCGTGACGCACGTGAGGTTCACGCGGTTCGACTTGCCGAACGCAAAGCGCGAGAACCAGCGAGCGATCTCGACGTCGACGCCGGCGTTACGGCCACGGACGTCGATGTACCCGAAGGGCGGCGAGTCGCACTTGATCGCGATGTTGAAGCGACCACGTTGCTTGATGTTGGCGGGCAGCGCCGGGAGTGGCTTCTTCTGCTCGGCGCTGACGGCGCCGGCCGGGCCGGCCTCACGGGCCGACGCAGCCGTGCCCCAAGCTGCAAGGGCTACGCCTGTGAGCGTGATTGCCGCGAGGACGACGAAAAGTCGTCTCATTCGTTGTCTCCTCCTTCGTCGATGGTGAGCTCGTCCAAGGCATGGTCGAGCTGAAGTGTCCTGCGCAGGAACTGTCTCGTCCGCTCCTCCTGCGGGTTGTCGAGGACGTCACGTGGTTTGCCCTGCTCGACGATCTTTCCCCCGTCCATGAAGATCACCCGATCGCCGACCTCACGAGCGAACTGCATCTCGTGCGTGACGATGAGCATGGTCATTCCCTCTCGCGCAAGGTTACGCATGACGACGAGTACCTCGCCGACCAGCTCGGGGTCGAGGGCGGACGTGACCTCGTCGAAGAGCATCACGTGTGGCTCCATCATCAGCGCGCGAGCGATCGCGACTCGCTGCTGCTGGCCGCCCGAGAGCTGATGCGGATGCTGGTCGGCCTTCTCCTCGAGGCCGACGCTCGCGAGCAGCTCCCGCCCCCGCCGCTCGGCCTCGGCGCGGGGGATCTTGCGGATTCGCCTCGCGGCGAGCGTGAGGTTGTCGATCGCGGTCAGGTGGGGGAAGAGGTTGAACTGCTGGAAGACGATCCCGATCCGCTGGCGGATCTCCGACACGTGCGCGCCCTTGGCGGTGATCTCCTCGCCCTCGAGGAAGACGCGGCCGGACTGGATCGGCTCGAGCAGGTTGACGCAGCGAAGAAGCGTGCTCTTCCCGCTGCCGCTCGGGCCGATGA
>JACDCN010000318.1 GCA_013817555.1 Actinomycetota bacterium | reverse complement strand
TGCTCAGCCGAACGGAGGTCCCTGCGCGCGGATCCTCGAGCCGCCGCACGTGATCGACCCAGGGGCCCGCGGCGTTGACGACGAGCCGCGCCTCGACCGCGATCTCTTCTCCGTCGACGTGGATCTCTGCGCCGGAAACCCGGCCTTGCATCGATCGGATCGCCGTCACCCGTGCGCCGTTCAGCACGCACGCGCCGGCGTTCGCCGCAGCTCGCACGTTCGCAAGGCAGAGACGGGCGTCGTTCGTCGTGGCGTCGGCATATAGCGCGCATGACCGAAGGTTTTCAAGGCGCAGCGGCGGCACCAGCTCACGAGCCTGCTCAGGACCGACCAGCCAGTTGAGACGCGATCGAGCCAGCACGGAGTAGAGGACGATCCCGCTTTGGACGACCGCGGGGCGGTACGGTCCACCCCGGTACAGCGGGAGCAGGAACGGGAGGCGGCGCACGAGGTGCGGCGCGACGACCTTCGCCAGCATCCGCCGCTCGTGATGTGCCTCCCGCACCAGCCCCACGTCGCCGAGGCGGAGATATCGCAGCCCGCCGTGGATGAGCTTCGAGGAGGCGCTCGACGTCGCGCCTCCGAAGTCGCCCGCATCCACGAGCGCGACGGCAAGGCCGGCGCGCGCGGCGTGGGCCGCGATTCCGGCTCCGACGATTCCTCCTCCCACGACGAGCAGATCGAAGCGGCGTTCGGCGAGCTCCGCGAGTGCGCGCTCTCGCATCACGCCGTGAGCGCGATCGCCCGGCCGACTCCGTCCGGGACCGGCAGCGCAACGTGCGCGGCGGCGGCCCGAGTGACCGCGGTTGCCACAGGCTCGACCCAAGGAGACGCGCGGCCTGCCGCGGTGTCGACGTGCAGGAGCATCTGCTCTGCGGTCGCGAGCGTCTCGCCGCTTCGCGCATTGGTCATCGTGTGAAAGAGGTGCAGGCGCTTCTCGTCGGCGCCGAGCACCTGAGTCAAGACGTGCAGCGGCTCCAGTCCGGCGACCTCGCGCAGGTGACGCAGGTGCGTCTCGACGGTGTACGCGCTGTGGCCGCGCCCGAGGTAGGCCGCGTCGATGCCGACCTCGCGCAGGAAGGCGTCGCTCGCGTCGGCGAACACATGCAAGTAGCGGGCCTCGGTCATGTGGCCGTTGTAATCCACCCAGGAGGGATCGACGACGCTCTCGTACTTCAGCGGCCGTGCGGGATCGCGCTCTTCGGTGCCCGAGCCTGCTGCGTCGAAGAGACGCGTCTCATGTGCTTTCACGATTGCGCCGGCCGCGTAGTCTCGGGTGCGAAGGGCTTGCAGGAGCGCGACGAGGTTGTCGTCGCGTATCCGCTCGAGCTCTCGCACCGAGAGGCCTCCCGCCTGCTCGTCGGACTGCTCGGCGATCTTGTCGATCAGCTCGCTCGTAAGCTCGGGTACGTCGGTCAGCTTCGACCACGGCCACGCGAGTGCTGGGCCGAACTGCGCGAGAAAGTGCTGCATGCCTTCTTCGCCGCCCGCGATGCGGTACGTCAGAAACGTGCCCATCTGCGCCCACCGCAGTCCCGCTCCGTAGCGGATCGCGTCGTCTATCTCCTCCACCGTCGCAACATCGTCGTGCACGAGCCAGAGGGCCTCTCGCCAGAGCGCCTCGAGCAGGCGATCCGCGACGAAGCCGTCGATCTCCTTACGCACATGGAGGGGCTTCATGCCGAGCGAGGAGTAGAACGACAGCGCACGCTCGACCGTCTTGTCGGAGGTCTGCTCGCCCGCGACGACCTCGACCAAGGGCAGGAGGTAGACGGGGTTGAACGGGTGGCCGACGACGAAGCGCTCCGGGCTTTCCATGTCCGCCTGGAGCCGCGTGGGAAGTAGGCCGGAGGTCGAGGAGCAGACGAGGGCATCCGGCCGCGCATGTCTTTCGATCTCGGCGAGCAGACGCCGCTTCAGGGTCTCGTCTTCCGGAATGCTCTCCTGGATCACCTCCGCATCGCGTACCGCTTCCCCGAGGGAAGGGGCGACGGACGCGACACCGCGGATGCGCGGCGCCATAGTGAGCTGCGCCCATGCCCGCTCGGCGTTCTCGAGAGCCTCGCGCAGACGGCGTTCGGCCTCGGGATGTGGGTCGTACAGCCTGACGTCGAAGCCGTTCTCGACGAGGCGGCCTGCCCACCCGCCTCCGATGACGCCCCCGCCGACGAGAGCGACGTGCGTCATCAGACGGCCGTCAGACCGAGCTTCTCGCGGGTCTCGGCCGGGTCGAGCACGCGGACGTTCATCGCCTTCAGGATGGTCACGGCCCGCTCGACGAGTTGTCCGTTGGTTGCCTTCACTCCGCGTGCGAGCCAGAGGTTGTCCTCGAGCCCAACGCGGACGTTGGCGCCGACGACCGGCGCGAGCGCGACGTACGCGAGCTGCATGCGACCGATCGCGAACGCGGAGAACACGCAGCCGGGAGGCAGTTGGTTGACCAGCGCAAGCAGCGTGCCGGGGTCGTCGGGCGCCCCGTACGGGATCCCCAAGCAGAGCTGCAGCATCGCGGGCTCGTCTATGAGTTGCTCTGCGATGAGCTGCTTCGCAAACACGAGATGGCCGGTGTCGAAGACCTCGATCTCGGGACGCACG
>JACDCN010000317.1 GCA_013817555.1 Actinomycetota bacterium | reverse complement strand
GGTCTGGATCAGCTGGTCGGCGAGGGCAAGATCGCTCGAGAGCAGCATCACCGTGACGAACATGATCGGGGCGAAGACGAGGCCCCGCTTGAGCGTCCGACGCCAAGACGGGGGCTGCGCTTCCCGGCCCGATCGGGGGGAAGCGCTTCGTTGCGACTGCGATCCGGTCTTGCGGACGGGAACCTCCTCCGCGTCGAGCTCGTTCCCCTCGGCGTCCTCCCAGACGTACTCGTGCCGGTTCTCTTTTGCGCGGCGGCGACGCTGCTTACGAGTCGGCATGCCGCGATTATGCCCGGCTGTTCCAGGAGATCCGGCCGCCTTGCAGCACGGTGTGCACGACTGGGCCACCGAGGTGATACGCGAGGTGCCGCCAATCGTCCGCGCCAATGAGCACGATGTCGGCGTCGTAGCCGGGCGCGAGCCGTCCTTTTCGGTGGGCGCGTTCGAGCACATGCGCGGCGTTCACGGTGCAGGCGGTGAGTGCTTCTTCCGGACTCAGCCCGAGCTGGGTGCAGGCAAGCGAGCAGATCAACGGCAGGCTCTCGCAGAACGCGCTCCCGGGGTTGAAGTCAGTCGCGAGCGCCACGGCGGCCCCTGCGTCCGCGAGCGCGCGGCCCGGTGGCATCGGTCGTCCGAGAAAGAGCGCGCTCGCCGGCAGCAGGACGCCGACGACATCACTCGCGGCCAACGCCGCGATTCCGCCGGGGCCGGTGCTCTCCAGGTGGTCGACGGAGCGTGCTCCGAGCTCGATTGCAAGGGGAATCGCTCCCGCCTCGGTGAACTGGTCTCCGTGCAGACGGAGCGCGAGGCCAACGTTCTGACACGCCTGGAGATAGCGACGTGCCTCCTCGACGCCGAACGCGCCGCGCTCGAGAAAGATGTCCGCTGCCTCGGCGACCTGAGCGGCGTCGGGCAGTACCTCCGCAAGCAGGAAGTCGACATAGGCAGCGGGACCCGCATCGGTGAACTCGGGCGGGACCGCGTGAGCGCCGAGCCAGGTGGGAATTCCGCCAGCTCTCCGGACGACCCGGAGCTGCGCGAGCTCCGTCTCGCGATCGAGCCCGTATCCCGACTTCGCCTCGAACGTCGTCGTGCCTGAGCGAAGCATCCACGCAACGTGGCGCTCGAGCGCCGTATCAAGCCTTGCCTCATCCGCGTCTCTTGTCGCGCGGACCGTTGACAGGATTCCCCCTCCTGCCGCATGCAGCTCTTCGTAGCTGGCCCCAGATGCTCGCAGCGCGAACTCCCCCACCCGGTCGCCCGCGAAGCAGGCGTGCGTGTGGCAATCCACCAGACCCGGAATCGCCGAGAGACCTCGCCCGTCGAGCTCCGCCACTTCGCCGGTCAGAGGCCCGAGGTCGCGCATCTTTCCCACGTGGTTGATCCGCCCCTGCTCGCAGAGCACGTACGCGTTCTCGATCACATCGACCGCCCCGAGCTCCGCGCGGCGCAAGGGGGCACTTCGCCGACTCGGTGTCGCAAGCTGCGCGAGGTCCCGGATCAACAGCCGATCGGGAGCTTCCACACCGGAAGCGCTCACGCGTCGGAGCCCGGCGCCGGGATCGACGGGAGATCGATTCCGCCGCGCCGCGCCGCGTCGAGCGCCTCCTCGTACCCCGCGTCGGCGTGGCGCATCACCCCGGTTCCCGGGTCGGCGGTCAGCACCCGCTCGAGCTTCTCGGCAGCCGCGTCGGTGCCGTCGGCGACGACGACCATCCCGGCGTGGATGGAGTTGCCGATGCCGACTCCGCCGCCATGATGGACGCTTACCCACGTCGCTCCTGCGGCGACGTTCAAGAGCGCGTTCAGGATCGGCCAGTCGGCGATCGCGTCGGAACCGTCCCGCATCGCCTCCGTCTCCCGATAGGGCGATGCGACCGAGCCCGAGTCGAGATGATCGCGGCCGATCACGACGGGTGCGCGCACGCGGCCCGAGCGGACGAGCTCGTTGATCGCGAACCCAGCACGCGCCCGATCGCCGTAGCCGAGCCAGCAGATCCGCGCGGGCAGACCCTGGAACTCGACACGACCGGGTGCGAGCTCAAGCCAGCGACGGAGGAGGACATCGTCCGGGAAGAGCCCCCCGAGCTCGAGGTCGATCGCCTCGATGTCCACAGCGTCCCCCGAGAGCGCTGCCCACCGGAACGGTCCGACCCCGCGACAGAAGAGCGGCCGGATATAAGCCGGGACGAAGCCCGGGTATGTGAATGCGTCCGCTACACCGGCGTCATAGGCCTCCCCTCGCAGATTGTTGCCATAGTCGAAAACATAGCAGCCCGCTCGGACGAGCTCGAGGAGCCCCTCGACGTGAGCCGCGATCGACGAACGCGTCCGTCGGAGATACTCGTCTGGATCGCTTGCCCGAAGCTCCTCCGCCTCGCGCATGTCAAGCCCCGCCGGGACATATCCGTTCAGCGGATCGTGCGCGGCCGTCTGGTCGGTCACGAGATCGAAGCGCTCGCCTCGCCTCGCGAGCTCGGGGACGATCTCCGCGGCATTCCCGAGCAAGCCGATCGACACGGCTCGCCCTTCCGCGGCAGCCGCGCGCAACCGCCCGACCGCATCTTCGAGCGATTCGGACGCCTCGTCCAGATAGCGCG
>JACDCN010000075.1 GCA_013817555.1 Actinomycetota bacterium | reverse complement strand
TGTGGCACCTGCTCGTCAGCCACCCCGCGTTACAGGCCGCCACGGCGAAGTGGGAGTCGCTCCGCTGAGCACGATTCCGGCCGAGCACGCTCGCTGGCTCGTCGTCGGCGGCGCCGGCTTCATCGGCGGTCACCTCGTCGACCGCTTGCTCTCCGACACCTCGGTAGAGGGCGTGACCGTCTACGACAACTTCTCCTCGGGCCGCGAGGTTCATCTCGAAAGGTGGATCGACGACCCGCGCCTCGCCGTGGTTCGCGGAGATGTCAAGGACCTCGACGCGCTCAGCGACGCGGCACGGGGTCACGACGCGGTTGTCCATCTCGCCTCGAACCCAGACATCGCACGCGCGGCGACCGAGCCGAGCATCGACTTCGACGAGGGGACGCTGCTCACGCACCACGTGCTCGAAGCGATGAGGATCGCAGGCGTCGAGCGAATCCTCTACGCATCGGGAAGCGGCGTGTACGGAGACCTCGGCGAGGTCGAAGCCAACGAGGACTGGGGACCGCTCGTCCCGATCTCGACCTATGGAGCGAGCAAGCTCGCCGGGGAAGCGCTGATCTCCGCGTACAGCTTCATGTTCGGGTTGTCCGGCCGCGTCTTCCGCTTCGGAAACGTCGTCGGGCCGTTACAGACCCATGGCGTCGGCCTCGACTTCGTCCGGTCGCTTCTCGTGGACCCGGCACGACTTCGTATTCTCGGCGACGGGACCCAGAGCAAGTCGTACGTCCATATCGACGACGTAATCGAAGCAATGCTTCGCGCGAACCGGGAAGACGGGCCGTACGACGTGTTCAACGTCGCGACCGGCGACTACATCACCGTCTCCGAGATCGCCGACCTCGCGGTGGAGTGCGTCGGTCTCGACCCTGAGGGTGTCCGTTACGAATACACGGGCGGCGATCGCGGCTGGAGAGGCGACGTGCCCGTCGTCCGGCTCTCGATCGAGCGCATTGGCCGTCTCAGCTGGGTGCCGTCGCGCACGTCCCGTGAGGCGCTGCGCGAATCGATGACAGCGCTCGTCGAAGACGCGCTCGCCGGCCGTCTGTGACTCGTGACGACCGCGCAGCGGTGTTCCTCGATCGGGACGGGACCCTCATCCGAGCTCCCGTGGTCGACGGGCGGCCGGGCTCGATACGGGAGGAGGAGGAGCTCGAGCTCGAACCGGGGGCAGGCGACGCCTGCGACGGCCTCGCGGCCGCGGGCTTTCCGCTCATCGTTGTCACCAACCAGCCGGAGATCGCCCGCGGCACGCAGTCTTCGCCCACCGTCGAGCGGATCCACGCACGGATGCTGGAGCTCCTTCCGCTCGACGAGATCGTCGTCTGCCCCCACGACGACGAGGACGACTGCCCTTGCCGCAAGCCCGAGCCGGGGATGCTGATCGACGCCGCAGACCGCCTTGGCCTGGATCTCGCGGCGAGCTACATGGTCGGCGATCGCTGGCGAGACGTCGAGGCGGGGCAGCGAGCGGGCTGTACCACCGTCTTCCTGAACCGGGAGTACAGTGAGACGGTGCCCGAGCGCCCTGACGTAACGGTGCGGACGATCGGCGAGGCGGCCACGTGGATCCTCGCGCACGAGGGCCGTTGACGACGAGTCTCGACTCGCTCCGCGTGAAGATCTTCGCGGACGGCGCCGACCGCGCGTGTGTCGAGGAGCGCTGTCGGGAGCCCTGGATCAAGGGCTTCACGACCAACCCCACCTTGATGCGAGCCGCCGGCGTCGAAGACTACGAACGGTTCGCGCGGGAGCTGCTCGAGCTCGTACCTGATCTTCCGATCTCATTCGAGGTCATCGCCGATGACCTCGACGAGATCGAGCGGCAGTCGCGCGTGATTGCGACCTGGGGCGAGAACGTCTTCGTCAAGGTGCCGATCACCAATACGCGCCACGAGACGATGGAGCCGGTCGCGCGGAGCCTCGCCGGAGACGGGATCAAGGTGAACGTGACCGCGGTGATGACCGTTCCGCAGGTGGAGAAGGCGGCAGGCTGGCTTGCGGAGGGCCCGGCGGGCTTTATTTCGGTGTTCGCTGGGCGGATCGCCGACACGGGACGCGACCCCGTGCCGATCATGACCTCGGCCCTCGAGCGGATGACGCCGTATCCGCAGCTGGAGCTGATCTGGGCGAGCCCGCGGGAGCTCCTGAACGTCGTCCAGGCGGATGCGATCGGCTGCCACGTGATCACCGTGACCGACGCGATACTCGCACGGCTACCCGGGCTCGGCCGTGACCTCGACGAGTGCTCGCTCGAAACCGTGAAGATGTTCCATCGCGACGCCGAGACTGCTGGATACGTGCTCGAGACGCGTGATGCCCGGCCTCGCTCGGCGGCCTAGCGCAGCAGCCGGATCCCGCGGATGTCTTGCGTCGGGCTCGGCGTGAAATAGACCGCACCCGTGCCAAAGCCGCGCCACTGGCTGCACGCACCGACCCGTACGCGCGCCTCCGTGTTCCCACGGTCGAGCGTCTTGAACGAGATCATCCGGGTTCCGAGGGGAGCCTCGTCGAGCCGATCCGAGAGCTCGAAGCTGCCCTTTCCAAGCGGCTCGCCCGTGAGCACCTCGAGCCAGCGGTAGGTGCTCGCGTCGGCAGGCAGCGTCAGCGCGAGCGGCTCCGAAATGTCCGCCGCATCGATCGCGCCGCGCGGCTCGACCGCGGGAGCAACCCGGCTGTCGACGAGATTGAGTGCGTCGGTCTGTTCTCCCGCAACCCCGGGCGACAGGGAGAGCTCTCTCGCTTCGCCCGACCTCATGATCGCGTGGGCCCGGATCTTTCCGAGGTCGACGTCCGAATCCTCGCGAACGGGCACGACGATGCCGAAGCCGGAGTTTCGGTAGGCCGGCTCACTCAACTCGAAAGAAACATCCGGGCGGGCCTGGGCGGGCCTGGTCCGCGCAATGACCCTCCCACCCCTGGTGACTACGACCTCCTCCGCGGGCCTCACAGCCTCCGGATCGACCGCCCAGCCGCGTATCCGGAGCACGCGGTCGAGCTTGCGGTAGGGAACGGCGAGCGCCTGGGCATCAGACGCCGGCGCCGGACCGAAGAAGTTCGGGACATAGCCCCAGTCACACGGAGGAACGCGGAAGTAGAGCTTTCGCTGAGCTCGGACGCCGTCCTCGCGGCGGCGCAGCAGCACGAAGCCGTGGGACTCGATGACAGGCACGTAGTGATCGAGCAGGTACTCACTCACGTCGTAGTGGCGCACCTGACTGGAGAGCTTGTCCCAGACAGACGCCGAGCCCCCGATGCCCGAGCTCGTGAACACGACGGCCTTTGGCCGATCTTGGTCCAGCAGCCGTATGAGGTCGGTCTGCGTGCGTTGCCGGATCGCGATGCTCACGTGGTAATAGCGATTGCTCGCCGGCCTGCCGAGGAGATAGTGGAAGAGCCCTGGGGTGTTGGAGAAGTCGAAGACCGCATCCCGCGGCTCGAGCAACGAATCGAGCGCACGCCCGACCTCCTCGAACATCCTGATGTCGTTCTTTCCCTCTCTCGCGTACCCGACCAACGCGAGCTCCGGCTCCTCCGCGACGTCGGGTGCAAAGCGGTACGAGACGCTGCGAACCGCGTCCTCCAGGGCGACCGGAGCGGACACGAGCAGCACGAGGAGCAGCGGCAACGTGATTGTGTGGCGGGCTGGAAACCACGATGCGCCGCGTGTCCTCGTCACGCTGGCAAGTCGCGTCTCGGCGTACGTGACGGCGCGATACACGACATAGAGGACCGGCGGCACGGCCATCGCGAACGAGTGGTAGACGTGATCGGTCCTGCTGAGGAACTTCGCGTAGTACGGAAGCACAAAGGCAACCGCGGCGAGCATCACCCAGTCGGAGACCGCCAGAGGGCGGCGCGTCCGCGTGCGGACGACGAAGAAGAGCATCGCCACGAGAATGGCGAAAACGGGTGCGAGGATTGCGAAGTCCTCATAGTGCTCACCGATGTTGGTCGGTCCTAGACCCGCGCCATAGGTGCCGCGCGGCACTCCCCCCGTCAGCTGATGGCCGGGGATGAAGGCCCGGTAGCTGAAGACGAAGTCGCCGAGTGCGCCGTACCCCAGCAGGAACACCGACCAGCCGAGCACGAGTAGGCTCGCGCTGGCGACGCAGAGCCATGTTCGGCGCAGATTCTTCGCTAATCCTCGGCGTTTTTCGCGGTAATAGAGCTCAAAGAGCAGGATGACCCCCAGGTTCGCGGGGACCGACCAGAGCGCTTCGGGCGTGACGATCGCCTGAACGAAGAGCACGGTCGTGAACGCGACTGCACGAACGACCGTGGCCCGGTGCAGCAGCGCCGCCAGCAGCAGGAGGACGATCGGGATCAGCCCCAGGCGGTAGTGGATCGCAAAGATCTGACCCGTGACGACGAGGAGTTGGGAGCCAAGGAGAAAGAGCCAGTTTGTCCAGAACAGGTACGCGCACAGGTAATAGAGCGCGACCCACGAGAGCGGCACGATGAGCAGCTGCTGTCCTGCGAAGACGCCCCACCGGCTGTCCTCGATCACCCCCGAGCCGAAGAGGCCGGTCCAGACGTCGTGCAGCAGCCCGTGCACGACCAGGAGGTCGCGCCACGGAAACGCACCGTCGCGGGTGATCTCCGCGCCTGCGAGGATTTGTCCCTCCTCGAACAGGTGGATGGTTCCGAGGTCACCTGGAAGGAAGGCGACGAGGAGAAAGAGACCCACCGGACCAACCACGAGCACGATGGCGCGTCGCTCCCACGCGTCGCGGAGGCCAGGAGTGGCGGCTCGGACGAGCCCGCGAACGAGCCACCCCGAGACCCCCGCAGTCAACGCGGCCGCCAGCCAGAGCGGCAGCCACGGATACGAGTGCACCACCCCGGTCGCCGTGACCGTCGCCTGCGTCGACTCGGACACCCCGTAGAGCAGCGCGAGAGTCAGCGGAGCCGCGACGACGTTCGCCGTCCTCACGACGTCCAAGAGATCCCAACGCGGCAGCCGTGACGCGGCGGCCCAGGCCAGGACGGCGACCGCTGCTCCGTAACCGATCATCGTCAGCGCGAATAGCCTCTTGTCGTCTCCGGCCTCGACGATGATCACGGTCTCCAGGCCGAGCACACCGCCCACGAGTAGCGTCCGGCCGGCGGCGACGAGCAGGGCTGTCCGCGCGCGCGCCGCAGGCGCGATCTCCATCCGCTCTAGCGGAGCCGGAATCGGTTCCCTCGGCTGCCCCCGGCGTCCGAAGATCCGGGTCAGCCCGAGGTAGATACTGAATGTTAGGAGCGGGAACAAGCCGACCACGAACCCGTACGCCCAGAAGTACCGGTTGATGTTGAAGTTTGCGTACGTCGGATAGCCGACGATGTCCGTGCGAACGTCGAGGTCCTCCGGAACGAGGCCGAACGCCAAAGCTGTAAGCAACGCCGCTGCGCTGAGCGCGATGCAGAACCGAACGGCTGGACTAGCCACGTACCCCAGGCCCTGGCGAGTCCGGAACATGCGCGACCGCCACGATCTGCCAGCCCCGAGGCGACCACCTCGAACCCAGTCGCAGGAGCAGCGCGAACGCGCTCATCGCGGCTCGCGCCGGACCGGACGGTTCACCGGCACCCGCGACGTCTACGAGTCGAGCTCCCAGTACCCACATCAGCAGCCGGTAGAGGTTGAACACGGGGAAGCCCGCGCCGGTCGCACGAATGCGCTCAAAGCCGGCGCCCCGGAGGAGATCGGCGAGGTCGTCCGGCCGAAAGTGCCTGCGGTGGCCGATGTGACGGTCGTATGCGGTTATCGGCCCTCCAGGCACGGTCACGACGAGACGGCAGCGCGGAGCGAGGAACGCGCGGCTCGCCTCGAGCAGGTGCCGCGGATCATCGACGTGCTCGAGCACTTCCGAGCACACTGCGTGGGTCGCCCAGCCCACGTACTCCGACGGTGGTGGCTCGGACAACGTCAGGTCGCGTTGCAGGACGACGGCATCCGGCACCTTTCGCCCAGCGCTCTCGATCCCGGCACGGCTCAACTCGATCCCGCGCAGCTCGGCTTCGGGGTACTCGTCGCGAAGTGCTGCCAGGAGATCTCCCGTTCCCGAACCGATGTCGAGAATCCGGCGCGGCACGTCGCCGGCCGCGAGTAGGCGCATGATCAACTGGCGGCGGAAGGCCTGGGCCGGGTTCTTGGCCGCCGCCCGCTCGTATTCCTCCCAGTGGTGCTCCCAGTTGTCAGTCTGCGACACGGACTTCGATCCCGGGATGGGCGGGAGCGGCGACGACTGGGAGCCGAGCAGATCCGGACGCAAGTAAGCGCTCTGCGCGCTCCCAGTCCTCCTCGTCGTCCACGTTGAAGCCCTCGTAGCCGTCCGTGAAGAACGGCGCCACGACCTTTCCTTCGCGCGTCCCGGTCTCCGACACGACTCGTGTCCACGCGATCTCGAGCGCGCTCGATTGCACATACACCGCGGGAAGCGCCTGGTACTGCCCCGCATGCCAGGCGACGTCCAGATGCGACTGGTCAATGAGCGGTGACATCGTCCGACCGTCCTCCGCCAGCACCCAGGTCTTCCCCGGATGCTGCTTCACGCGCTCGACCGCGCGCAGCGAGTCCGCCTCGGGCGTCGCGAGAAGCTGGTCGAGCCCGCGCCGCACTACGTCCGGACCGCGGAAGGGATTGGTCGCGCGGACGATGGCGAAGAGGTCGTAGTGCTCGCCCAGTTTCTCGAGCGTGAAGGTGAGCCACTCGATGTCCGGCGAGGTGGCGGTCGAGTACTCCGCCGGGCGCAGAAACGGCACCTCCGCGCCGTACCAGCGCGCAATCTCGGCGATCTCCTCGGAGTCGGTCGAGACGATCACACGTGCGAAAACGCCGCTTTGGAGAGCCGTCTCGATCGCATAGGCAAGGAGCGGATGACCGGCGAGCGGGCGAATGTTCTTTCGTGGAACCCGCTCGGAGCCTGATCTCGCCGGGACGAACGCGACCGCGACCGGGGCCTTCGTCGAGGTCATAACGCGTCGGCTTGAGCGACGAGCCTGGCCAGAACCGGGCAGGGGACCCCGAGCCGCTCACCCGCGCGGACGACGCTCCCAGCGATGGCGTCGATCTCATGGCGCTTGCCTGCGAGGACGTCACGCGCCGCGGAGGTCGTGAGGTGCGGATCCATCTCCACGATCCGCGTCCACTGAGCCGAGGGCATCAGCTTGACTCCGTCGGCGGTGGCGACGGCGCAAGCCTCGGTCAGCGCCTGCTCCATACGGGGACGCCACTCGGGATCCGTCCGCAATTCACCGACGGATTTTCGCGAAAGCGCCGTCGCGCTCGACACCACCGCAGCCCGTGCGGCCTTTCGCCACAGCACGCGCTTCTCGTCATCCTCGAGCTCGACCTGCATGCCCGCCGAGCGGAGGATGTCCGCCGCCCGTTCGAGCTCCTGGGCGGAGAGGTCGTTCGACGCCATCGTCACGACCCCGGAAGGCGTGCCCTGAACAATCTGCATGCGCCCGACACGGTAGGCCTCGAACTGGGAGAGGCTTGCCGCTGCGACCCGTCCTGGAAACCGCACTCGGATCGGCTCCATGTGCTCGAGCCCGTTCAGGAGCGGAAGCACAACGGCGTGTTCGACGGCTTCGGGCTCGATGCGCTCGAGCGCGTCCGCGAGGAACGGCGCTTTCACGGTGACGAGCAGGAGGGACACAGGCTCGACGAGCCGCTCGGTCACGATCGGCCGCACGTTCACGGGCTTGGAGCCGTTCGAATCCAGCGTGATCCCGGAGAGCGCCATCAGCCCAACGATCTCCGCAGTGCCCACGCAGATCGTGCGGTGGTGGGCTTCGGAGAGCCGGACGGCGAAGGTTCCTCCTACCGCTCCGGGACCGAGAATGGCGACGGTTCTCGTCATGTCAGGGCTGGATCGGCGATCAGGTTCACGATCTTCCAGTCGGAATACACGTCGAGAGCCTCGATCCCTGCCTCGCGCCACCCGGTGCCCGAGTCCTTGACGCCGCCGAAGCCCATGTGCGGCTCGGACCCATGCGTCCCGCCGTTGACTACGATCACCCCGGCCTGCGTCTTCTCCGCGAAGCGCATGGCTCGGTGCAGGCTCGCGGTGTGGACCGCGCCGGTGAGGCCGTAGGGAGAGTCGTTCACGAGCGCGATCGCGTCGTCCAAGCTCCCGACGCGGTAGAGGAGCGTCACCGGCCCGAAGAGCTCTGTGCGCGAGATCTCGTCTTGCGGCGAGACGTTCTCGAGGATCGTCGGAGCGAGGTGGAATCCCGGTCCCGCGAGGCGCTCGCCACCAATCAGTCTTCTCGCCCCGCCCGCGACGGCTCGGTCGATCGCCTCGAGCATCCGTTCGAGAGCTGCGTCGCTGATGACCGGCTCGGGCTGGAGGTCGCTGGCTCCGTTGACGAGAAGGTCTCGGAAAACGTCGTACACGTCCTCGAAGACGACGATTCGGCTGGCCGCGGCGCAGCGCTGGCCCGCATTGGAGAACGCCGAGGCAAGCGCCCAGCGGACCGCGTTCTCGAGATCGGCGTCGTCGCAGACCACGAGCGCGTTCTTGCCCCCGAGCTCGAGGCACACCTTGGCGAGACGCCGCGCCGCCCTCTCGTTGATCCAGCGCCCTGTCGCGGCGGAGCCGGTGAAGCTGACGAGGTCGACCTCCTCGTGCTCGACGAGCGCAGCTCCTGCCTCTGCTCCCAGCCCCTGTACGACGTTCAGCACACCGGCCGGAACCCCGGCCTCGAGCGCCAGCTC
>JACDCN010000074.1 GCA_013817555.1 Actinomycetota bacterium | reverse complement strand
GGCGAAGATCTTTCATGCCGGCATCCGGTACGAGAGCGCCTCGGCGACGTGCGCGGGCTCGACCTCGTCCGCTCCCGCGAGCGCTGCGATGGTACGCGCGACCCGTGCGACCCGGACTCGCCCCCGTCCGGAGAGCGGGAGCCGGTCGACCGCGCTCGAGAGGAGCTCGGACGCAGCTTCGGTCCTGCGTGGGAGCACAGTCCGTAGCCGATCGCGTGCTACCTCGACTCGCTCCCGAACAGATGCCGATGCCTCGCCGGGTGACGCCGCGAGCTCGACGGCACGCGGCCGCGGCATCGCCACCGCGAGGTCGAAGCGGTCGAGCAGCGCCCGCGAGAGCTTCTCACGGTAAGAGGCGAGCCGCTGCGGAGTGCACGCGCACTCGATCGCCGGATCGCCGCGGGCGCCGCACGGGCACATGTTCATCGTCCCGACGAGCTGGAAGCGAGCCGGGAAGAGCGCGTGGCCACCGACTCGCGCGATCGCGACGACGCCGTCTTCGAGCGGCTGACGAAGTGCTTCCAGAACCGAGCGCGGAAACTCCGGCAGCTCGTCGAGCAGGAGAACACCGCGATGCGCGAGCGAGACCTCGCCCGGACGCGGCCCCGGGCCGCCTCCGACGACGGCCGGCGCCGAGGCGCCGTGATGCGGCGCCCGAAAGGGCGGCACGGTGATGAGAGGGCGCTCCGGAGGCAGGAGACCGCAGACCGAGTGGATCCTGGTCACCTCCAGCGCCGCCTGTCGCTCGAGCGGCGGCAGAATTCCCGGGAGCCGCCGGGCGAGCATCGTCTTCCCTGTTCCGGGGGGACCCATCAAGAGAAGGTTGTGGTCGCCGGCCGCCGCAACCTCGAGCGCGCGGCGAGCCCGCTCCTGCCCACGCACGTCCGCGAGATCGGGAACCGGCCTCTGCTCGAGCGCATCGGCCACCAAGGGATCGAATCCGGGAGCGTCAATCTCACCGCGGAGATACGCGACGACCTCAGCGAGATGCCGGACCCCAATCGGCTCGACTCCGGCGAGCGCGACCTCCGGCGCCGACTCCGCGGCGCAGACGACGCGCTGCAGCCCTGCCCGCCGCGCGCCTTCGGCCACGGCGAGCGCACCGGCGACCGGCCGGACACGACCGTCGAGCGCCAGCTCGCCCACCGAAGCGTGCTCGGCGAGCTTCTCGGCAGGCACCTGCCGCGTTGCGGCGAGCACTGCCAGCGAGATAGGAAGGTCGAACCCGGATCCCTCCTTGCGCAGTCCTGCAGGCGCGAGATTGACAGTGATCCGGCGGTTCAGCGGCCATTCGAGTGCCGCGGAGACGATCCCGCTGCGCACGCGGTGTTTCGCCTCCTGGCAGGCTCGGTCGGCGAGCCCGACGATCGCGAAGCCCGGAATCCCCAGCTGCAGGTGCGCCTCGACCTCGACCTTCCGCGGCTCGAGACCGACGAGAGCGTGGGTGACCGCGCGTGCGAGCACCCTGTCGAGGGTAGGCGCGGAAGCGTCACACGTGGGTAACGCTTCCGCGCCAAGATGTCAACGCCTCGCTACGGCGTGTAGCAAAAGACGTGCACGGTGAAGTTGCTCGACTCGCCGGTGTCGTTTCCGCCGACCGCGACGAAGCCGATCACCTGGTTTTGCGCGTTGAGCAGCGGTTCGACCTCTTGGGTCACGAGCTTGAGGTCTGAGCCGTCGTCGCCCCAGGAGGTGCTTGCGGAGATCGCCCGCTCGTTGCCCTCGCACATGCGCTGGATACGACCGGTGTTGAAGGTGTTGTCGACCGTTCCGTCGACGACGCTGACCGAAGCGGTTCGCACCGTGATTGCGCCGATGACACCCGCCGCGCCAGCCGGGCCGGCCGCACCCGTAGGACCAGCCGGGCCCTGCGGACCTGTCGGTCCCGCCGGAAGTTGCCCAGGCGCGAAGTCGGTGCGCAGGAGCGAGCGGTTCGCGACTTTCGATGAGTTGACTGCATTGCTTCTGATCTTCGGACTCGTCACCGCGCCGAACTGCAGTTGCGCGGGCCCCACGCTGTTCCTCGCGAGCTGACTCACCGCTGCCACGCTCGTACCTCCGAGCGCTACGAGCAGTGCGAGGCACGCGACCACCATTGCCGGCGACGGACGCCGGATCGAGAGCTTTCGCATATGTCCTCCCTTTCAGGGTCTCTTGCGGGCCAGGCTACCCAGGCTTTCGGCCGACCTTGGACTGGTGGCCGCGGTTCTTACGGTTCCCTTACCGCGATGCCGACGAATCTTCGCGGGTGGATCAGCGAGCTTCGCGAGATCAAGGTTGCCCTGCAGATCCCCGAAGATCTCGCGCGCCTCTTCTCGGATGCGAGCGACTTCCGAGGCGGCACGAGCCGCGATAACGTCGGAGAGGATGGCGGTCGTCCGGATTAGCCGGGCTCGAAAGTCGGGGATGGCACTTACACGTTCCCAAAACTCATCTGATGCAAGGATGATGATGTTCGGGTCAGACCCGAGCGCTCGAGTCACGCGTTGCCCGGACAACACGGCGATGTACAACTCGACAGGTCGCTTGCTTGCTCGAAGCGCGCCCGCGGCTCGCCGGAGCGCGTCGACATCGGAGCGTCGACCGCCGGCGCTCTTCGTATTGGGCGCCGACTGGATGGCATAGAGCTCGACAACCCCGCCTCGATCGAGCTGGAGATCGACCCCGCTCCCGGGCTTGAAACCGTCCGACACAATTCGCGCGACTTCTTCCTGCCACGTACCGAGATGACTCTCGATTGCAGAGGTCTCTCGATCTTCCAACACTCGATCGACCCACTGATCGACGGTTGTCGCTCCGCGGGCCGTATAGATCATCGGGTTGCGCTTCGCAAGCGTGTGCGCGTCGACGCGCTTGAGATTCTGCTCGAGCGGCTCGCCCACAAAACGTTCGAACGCGACCACGATCTTCTCCGACACCATCGCACCGGCGCCAAGAGTTGCTGCGACGCTCGAAACTAGACCGGTTGGCCTAGTACCGGCCGATGACATTGCAGACCAACACGCTTTCGAAGAACTGTCCTGCCCGTCGCCCGGTCCGCCGGTTCACATGACGCGTCAGAGACTGATCGAGCCGCAGTCCTGCCTTTTCGAGCACATCGGGGAAGAGACCCCGCGAGTCGTTGACGACGATTACGACTGGAGCCCCCGGCGAAAGCTGCCTCGAAGCATTCGCAAAGACGGCGACCATCCCGTCGACATACTCTCGCAACGCTGGCCGCGAAGTCCCACGCCGTGCCCGCCCGAGCTCGATGTCGCTGCGATCGTCCAGACCCAGCAGCTCGTACGCATAACGATGTTGTTCGTGGTAGTCGATGAGCCCCGGGTACGGAGGTGAGGTGATGACGCCGTGCGGCTGAATCGGCAGGTCCAGGCGCTGCGAATCAGCATGAATGACCTCAACGAGACTGCTCGTGCGGACGTTGGAGAACTCGCGAATCCGCCGCACAGTGTCGGCCGTGTAACGAGCGAGGAACTTCGCGGATTCGTCCACCGGCGTGCATGTGCGCTTGTGCTTGTGGCAGAAGTACGGCTGCCGCACTGGCCGGCGCGGGAAGTCGAGGTCATAGTGGGTCGTCAGGCGAGCGGATCGCGCGGCGCGGGAGAGGATGACCTTCGCGACGTCCAACGATGGATCTTCGAGCCTGTCGAATGCGACTTCGCGGTACCGGAGTAGCTCGCCTAGCGACCGATCCGAGTACCACCGTCGCAGCCACTTGCTCGCGTCGCGCGTCGGTGCCGGGCCTGCTTGGCGAGCTTCTTCGAGCGTCGAGCGAAGGGAAAGCTCGACCGCGCCTAACGAGTACTGGGTGACCTTCACCCGCGACAGCAGACAGTTGAAGGCGGAGATGTCGCAACCCACGGAATCCGCGCCGAATGTGTTGGCTTCGACGAGCGTCGTGCCCGAGCCAACGAAAGGGTCGTAAACGCACGCGCCGGGTGCGAAGTAGCGTTCGAGGAAGACCTCGACGAGCTGCGGGATGAACTTGCCTAGGTAGGGATGAAGCTTGTGGACATGCTTGGTCCGCTCCACCTGCGGGAGCTCGTGCTCGGACCAGGAAAGCTCGAGGTCGATCTCCGCATAAAGCGCGTCTTGTGAAACACCCGCCATCGAGGAGCCGAGTCTATGGCTCGGTTCGGATAGCCCTAGAGGAGCGGGACCCGCTCGACACGGCGCCCCTGAACGCCGGCGGCCTCGAGCTCGACCTCGAGCCCGGCAAGCTTAGGACGGGCAGCCAGCCAGGCTCGCGCGGCTAGCGTCACTCGACGAATCTTCTCCGCGTCGATCATCTCCAGCGGATGCCCGAAGCCGGGGCCGCCCTTCTCCTTCACCTCGACAACGAGCAGACGGCGCCCTCTTCGCAGGACGAGGTCGAGCTCGTAGCCGCCCGCACGGGCGTTGGCCTCGAGCAGGCGGTAGCCGCGGAGCCGATAGTGGCGAAGGGCGCGGCGTTCGCCGCGATTCACGCTGCCTCGTAGCAGCGAGCTTGGAAAGAGCGGCGGTGGAGGCTCGAGGGGCCGAACGCACGAACCGCCTGGGAGTGCGCGGGGGTGATGTAGCCGACATGGGACGCAAAGCCGTAGCGCGGGTAGAGCGCGTCAAGCCGGCGCATCACTCGGTCCCGCACGACCTTGGCCACGATCGAGGCGGCCGCGATGGCGGCGCTTCGGGCGTCACCGTCGACGAGCGCTTGGTGCGGCGGTGCGGCCGGACCGAGGCGGAACCCGTCGACGAGACACGCGTCTGCGGGCGGATGGAGATCGGCGAGGACCGCTCGAAGCGCAGAGAGGTTCGAGCGGTGAAGGCCGGAGCGGTCGATCTCAGAAGCGGAAACCACGCGAACGCTGATCCCCGCAGCACAGGTGACGACCGCATGGAAGAGCAATTCGCGCTCCTCGTGCGCTACCTGCTTGGAGTCGTTCAATCTCGCGAGCGAACGAACTCTCGTACCGCGCAGTGACTCGTAGTCGAGCAGCACGCCGGCGACGACGAGTGGCCCCGCGAGTGAGCCGCGACCCGCCTCGTCTGCACCCGCGACATAGCGGACGCCGAGGCGCCGATCGTGAGCGAGAAGCCGCTGGCCGGTCGAGCGAGCCACGCGGTCGAGAATACGCGCTAGCTCTGTCGGAGCTCGCGGACGCGCGCCTTTTTACCCACTCTGTTGCGCAAGTAGTAGAGCTTCGCGCGTCGGACGTCGCCGACTGTCATCAACTCGAGCTTCTCGATCTTCGGTGAATGGAGCGGGAACGTCCGCTCGACCCCGACGCCGAACGACTGCTTGCGGACCGTGAACGTCTCCCGGAAGCCGGCGCCCTGGCGCTTGATGCAGATACCCTCGAAGACCTGGATCCGCTGGCGATTCCCCTCGATCACCTTGAAATGGACGCGCATCGTATCCCCCGCCTTGAACCGAGGCAGGTCCGTGCGCAGGTTGCGCTGCTCGAGGCTCTCGATGATCGCGTTCATCGCAAGGAGGCCTTTCGGCCGGGTCGGAATGCTAGCGGAATGACATCAGCTCGAGCGGTCAGTGCGTTCGAGGCTGCGCCGGGCCGCGAAGCGTTTCAGGGATTTTCTTGCGCCCAGCAAGGGTGCGTTAGCGAAACGAGATTCGGTTCGGCGGCCAGTACGTCATGAAGACCTTGCCGATCAGGTTCCCTTCGGGCACGAAGCCCCACACGCGCGAGTCGCACGACTGCGACCGGTTGTCCCCCATGACGAAGTAGTGGTCGAGGGGGACGCGGAACCGTTCCTCGGGCCCGATGTCCCTGCGATCCTGCTCGATGTACGGCTCCTCGAGCCTTTGCCCGTCGATGTACACGAACGCCGCCCCGCGGCGGAGCCGGATCCCGACGGTCTCCCCGGGCAGGCCGATGATTCGCTTCACGAACGTCCCTCCGGCGCCACACTTTGCCTTCGCCTGCGGTGGGGTCTCGAATACCACGACATCGCCACGGTCAGGATCAGTGAAGCGATAGATGAAGCGGTTCGCGAGCACGCGATCCGAGAAGCGCGTCTCGCAGCCCGCAGCGGGCCGGGCGCAGTGAAGGGTGGGCTCCATCGACGACGAGGGGATCCGGTAGGGATTGACCACCGCCGCCTTGATCCCGAGGACGATCGCGATCGCGCCGACGATCGTGACGATCCAGTCGACGGCGATGCGGAGTCGCCGCGGAAGCTTTCCGGTGACCCGGTCTAGCGGGTGATGGAACTCGTGCTTCGGAGGCTCGTCCTCTGAGGTCGGCCAGGAGAACGGAGGAGCCGGAGGCGGAACCTCCCGCGTTGGCTCCTCCGATCCCTCGGGTATCGGCCAGTCCGACGGCTCCGAGCCGTCCCGCTCTGGATCCGGCGGTGTCTCGACCGCCCAGCGGTCGCGCGGCTCGGTCACGCGACGCTCCGCACCTGCTCTTGGCGCCAGGCGGCGATGCGACCGTGATCGCCGGAGAGGAGGATCTCGGGCACGCGCCATCCATGGAAGTCGGCCGGGCGGGTGTAGTGCGGGTATTCGAGGCCCCCGTTCAGCGCCGCAGAGAAGCTCTCCACCTCGCCAGAGCCCTCGGTGAGCGCACCGGGGAGCCTGCGCACGACCGCGTCGACGACCGCCAAGGCGGGAATCTCCCCGCCCGAGAGCACGTACGGCCCGATCGACACGGTGTCCGTGGAGAGGTGGTCGAGGATGCGCTGGTCGAAGCCCTCGAAACGCGCGGAGAGGAGTGTCAGGGCCGGCTCTGCCGCGAGCTCCTCCACGAGCTCCTGGTCGAGCAGGCGGCCCGCCGGACTGAGTGCCACCACCCGGTGTCCGGGAAGTCCTCCGTACACCGCTTCGAACGCGGCCGAGACGACATCCACCCGAAGCACCATCCCGGGGCCGCCGCCGTAGGGCTCGTCGTCGACCTGCCCGGCGCTGAGCGGCGTCGTATCGCGGTAGTTGAAGACGTTCAGCTCGAGCCCGTTTCCGAGCACGGCGGCCACAGGACGTCGCTCCTTCAGCCAGTCGAAGGCGCCCGGGATCAGCGTGAAGACGTCGAGGCGCATTAGATGAGTGACGCCATGATCTCGCGCGTCCGGATGCGCGATCTGGCGCGTCGAGTGCGCTTCCGTCCGGGCCGAAGCCGCGAAGCGGCTCCAACCCGGACGCGCGCTTCGCGACGGGAGAGCGACCCCGGAGGCGGCGATTTCATGCCATCAATCATCAGCCGGTCGAGGTTACCGGTGGTCCGCGAAACCAGGCGCTACGACGATCCGCCGCTGCACCAGGTCAACATCGCGGACGCAGTCCTCGACGAGCGGGAGCAGGAGCCCGACGTCGAGCTCGAGCGCGTCGTTTGCGACACCGGGCAGGACGTCCGTGACGACACCCAGCCGCTCGCCTCCCGTCTCGACGACTTCGAGACCGACAAGGTCGGCCACGTAATACGAGCCAGCCTCGGGGGGCGGCAGCTCGTCACGTAGGACGGTCAGCTCGGCATCGCGCTCGACTGCGCGGTCGAGCTTGATCGCGGGCCGCCCGCGGCCCACCCGTCGTGAGAGGACGACTACGGCCTCTTCTCCGCCCACGCGCAGCATGGCGCCGACCTCGAAGCGGCCGGCATCCTCGCTCGCCTCCTCGACGACGAACGCGCCGTCGAGGCCGTGCGGCCGGCCCACGCGGCCGACCCGCAGGAAGTTCTCAGCCGGCAATCTCGAGCACGTAGCGCTCCTCGGCCCTCGCGCCGGCAGCCCGCACGATGCTGCGAAGGGCGCGCGCCATCCGCCCTTGCCTTCCGATCACCTTGCCCACGTCGTCGACGGCGACGAAGAGCCGGAACACGACGGCGTCCTCGCGCTCCTCGGTCTCGACGCGGACGGCGTCCGGCTCGTCGACGAGCCGCCGCGCCACCCACTCCAGGAGCTCAGCCACTAGCGAGACCCGCGACCTTGATGAGCCGCGCTACGGGCTCGGACGGCTGAGCGCCCTTCGAGAGCCACTCCTTGACCTTGGCCTCGTCGAGCTCGATCGTGGACGGGTCGGTTTGCGGGTTGTAGCGCCCGATGATCTCGATGAAACGACCGTCCCGCGGCGAGCGCGAGTCGGCGACGACGACGCGATAGATCGGGTTCTTCTTCGACCCGACGCGCGTCAACCTGATCCGTACAGCCATTCTTCTCCTTGAAAGCGGTTTGAGTAGACCAAGATGCTTGATCGGGAATTCACGGCGGGCCGGAGGACGGCCACGACACTGCCCCGGATCGCCACCCTCCCTCGCCGTCCAGGCTTACCAGCCTGCACGATGAGTGAGTGCGTCGCCCGGCTTGGTCGTGACCGCCCCCGACTGCGCGTCAATTCCCGATCAAGCATCTCGAGATTGTGCCGGTTTTCAGCGCCGGCCCGCGGGAGGCATCCCCGGAAGCGAGGGCATCTTTCCCTTGCCCATCTGCTTCATCATCTTCGCCATCTGCTTGCGGGCGGCCATGAGCCTGTTCACTTCGTCGAGCGTCGTCCCGCTGCCGGCGGCGATACGGCGCCTGCGCTGGGTGTTGATGGCGTGCGGCACCGCCCGCTCGTGCGGCGTCATCGAGAGGACGATCGCCTCCACACGGGCGAGCTGGCTCTCGTCCACGTCGAGCCCCTGAAGCTGCTTGCCCAGGCCGGGGACGAGCTTGAGCACGCCCTGCAGCGGCCCCATCTTGCGCAGCATCCGATAGCTCGAGAGGAAGTCGTCGAAGGTGAACTCCCCGGCGCGCATCCGGCGCTCCATCTCCTCCTG
>JACDCN010000316.1 GCA_013817555.1 Actinomycetota bacterium | reverse complement strand
GACCTCGGGAGGGCTGACCGCCCACCGTTTCGGGCTGATCCCCCTGGTAGCGCTCGTCCTGTTCGTCGCATCGTCGGCAGGCGCGGAACCGATCCACTCAGTACCTCCGGCGGTCGGGAAGAAGCGCCCGGCGCTGGCCGCGCTACCCAGCCCGCCGGAGGTACTTTCGAAGCCCGCTCGAGATTCAGGCCGGCTCGAACGGGTCGAGACGAAGCGGCCGCTGCACTCCGTCAAACCATTCGTGGTGAAACCGAGCCAGAAGCTGGCCACGCTCCTCGCCGCGCACGAAGTGTTCGCGAAACCCGCTCGAGATTCAGCCCGGCTTGGACTGGTGCGGGCGCGGCGGCCGCTCACGGGGACACAAACGGTGCTTCCGGTTGTCGGGGCCAGGATTGGCGCCCGCGGGATCGGATGGCTGCACGTCGGGCTTCCCGGACGCCCGAACGGACGGACGGGCTGGATCAGACAACGCGCAACGGTTGCCTCGACGACGCGGTGGCACATCCTGGTCGACATCTCCCGGCGCCGCGTGACCGTCTACCGCAACAGCCGCCCGATGCGAATCGTCGACGCGGTCGTAGGGAAGCCATCGACGCCGACACCTCGCGGAACGTTCTTTGTCGAAGAAGCGATCCAGTTGCGAGCCACCGACGTCGGCGCGCCATACGCACTCGCATTGAGCGCCCGCTCCAACGTGTTGCAGGAGTTCGACGGCGGCCCGGGCCAGACCGCCCTACACGGGCTGGCGAACGTCGGCGGCGTCCTCGGGAGCGCCGCCTCCCACGGCTGCGTGCGGCTCGACAACGCCACGATTCACTGGCTGGTACTCCGCATCGGCTCCGGTGTTCCGGTAACCGTCAGACGCTGAGCGACCGAGCTTCCACGGCCGAGGTGACGACACGCTCGAACCGGAGCGAAGTCGTTACCCGACGAGACCCAGCGAAAGGTCGCACATCGCTCTTCCGTTCGAGCCCGTCCTCCGCCTGACGCCTACTCGCTGGGTTTGCCGCCCTGACCCCAGTGGCTCGGCTGAACTCCCTGGATGATCACCTGGATGTGCTCGACAGCGGCGCCGCTCGACTCGTGCAGCGCGTTCGTGAGCGCCACGATCATCTTCGGAACGGACTCCTCGGTCACACGGCGATCGTAGAGCTTGACCTCGATCACGGGCATGCTCGCTCCTTCATTCGGTTGCAGCGATCTTAGGCAACCTCGGTTCTCGGTCAGGAGCCGAACAGCTGCTCGACGAAGAACTTCGCCGCGACGTCGAGCCGGTCGCCGTACACCGCTTCTGCAACTGCCAGCACCTGGGCAGCACCCGCGAGACCTAGCTCGCGAGCGAGGAGCTGCACGTCCTCCTCGTCCTCACCGACGCGATGGGAGAGAACCTTCATCGCGAGCAAGATCCTGGGTGACGCTGTCGAGACGCGCAGTCCGTCCACTTCGAGCACGAGCGGCGCGTCGGGGTCGGCGCCCGTGAGGAAGCCTTTGACCGCATCGTTCAGCCAGCCATCGGGAAGATCGCGCTCCTCCGCAAGTTGCCCTGCAATCTCGTAGATCACTGTCTTCGGCTCGAAAACGGCATCGATGTCGCGAGTCGACCGACGCTCGTCGAAAGCCAGTGCGATGGCCGCGCCACCGACGACGTACATCTCTCCCTCGATCCCGCGCGCAGCTAGCCGCGCGCCGAGATCTGTGAGGAGATCGACGATCTCAGCGCGCTGCATCAGACGCGCTCCAGCGATCGCGCCGGCCAGAAGATGCCCCGTCGCTTTAGCGCAATCGGCGTCTGGACGAGAGCCGTCGCGCGAAAGCCGGGAACATCGCTGACGAACCAGAACGAGTCGAGAAAGCGCTCCGAGTCACGTACCCAGGCCGGGCAGGGCAAGCTCTTGACCGCCGCGAGATGCTCGGCGACCCCGGCCAGGAGCGCATCCGCCTTCAGGCTTCCCGAGGCCGCTGGACGTTCGCGGATCAGCTCCGCGAGCTCTCCTAGGTTCCTTCGGTTCACCTGGTCGAGGAAGTCGCGAACCGCGGGGAGCACGTCCTCGCCCTGCGAAATGCGCGCCGCAACGTCCGCCAGACTTACGCCGCGTCCCGTCAACGAGTCGGGCGCAGAGGCGGGGTCAGCCACGAAGGTGCCGCGTCGGATGCGATCGAGCAGGGTCATCTTGAAAGAGGGTAGACGGCGCGGAGGCGGACCCTGGTGGGCTTACGAACCTGGGGCCGGCGGCATCTGGTCGACCGGCCACGGCTTGCCGCCGAGCCCCCAGTTCTTCGGCGAGTGGCCCTCGACGATCACCCAGGTGTGGTCGCGCAGGCCCGGATGCGTGGCCTCGCAGAGCGCGTCCGTGAGCTTCTCGATGAGCGCCGTGCTCGTCTCGTCTGACATGCGGTAGTCGAAAAGCTCGACCCTGATCAGCGGCATTTGCGCCTCCTTCTTCGGTGGCGCGAGGTTACGGTAGGCGGCGTGCCCATGCGACTCCAGCACACAGGCCTCGTCGTCTCGGACCTCGACCGCTCGCGCCGCTTCTATGCCGACGCACTGGGGCTGGAGGAAGTACCGCGTCCGGCGAACTTCACCTTCGCCGGCGCCTGGTTCCGTCTTGGAGAGGACGAGATCCA
>JACDCN010000073.1 GCA_013817555.1 Actinomycetota bacterium | reverse complement strand
CCTCCTGGATCAACCTGGTCGAGCGCTGGTTCGCCGCGCTCACCGAAAAGCAGCTGCGGCGCGGCGCGCATCGCAGCACCCGCGAGCTGGAGGCGGCCATCCGCACCTATCTCGCCATCTCGAACGAGCAGCCGAGGCCGTTCGTCTGGACCAAGAGCGCCGACCAGATCCTCGCGACGCTCGCTCGATTTGTTACGCGGATCTCGGACTCGGGACACTAGCGCCGGGGCCGTCAGGCGCGGCAATGGCACGAAAAGTCTCGACCCGCCCCTTCAACGGGCGCGATATCCGATTACGCTGTGAAGCTGACGGACCACGCGGAGGGGGGCCCGGGCGTCAAGTGAGCGCTGATTGGAAGCTGACGGTCGGCGGCATGCGCGCTGACGTACTCGTCTGGCAGGTCGATCTCGATCGGCTCGCGGCCGCACGGCCGACGGCGCCGTTGCTCGCCGCCGACGAGCGCGAGCGCGCCGGCCGTTTCGCGACGGAGCGCCTGCGCACCCGATTCACGGCAGCCCGGGCGGCCCTGCGCGATGGTCTCGGCCAGATCCTCGGCGTCCCGCCCGATGCCCTCCGATTCTCGGCCGGGCCTCACGGGAAACCGCGGCTCGTGCCGACCCCGAGTATTCCTGCAGTGGAGTTCAACGTCGCCCACAGCGAGGGTCTCGCCATCTTCGCGTGCTCGGTCTCGGGCCCGGTCGGAGTGGACGTGGAGAGAGTCTGGCCGATCGCCGATCTGGGCCACGTAGCCCACCTCTATTTCTCGGCGTCCGAGCAGGCGGCGCTCATGGCGTCCGCCCCCCATGCGCGGCTCGCCGCCTTCTACCGATGCTGGACGCGCAAGGAGGCGTTCGTCAAAGCGAGTGGAGTCGGCCTGCGGTTCCCGCTGGATCGTTTCGACGTCACGTTCGGCGCGGACGAGCCTCCGACGCTCACGCTCCATGACGCCCCGCTCGCAGCGGCGGCGTGGCGGCTCGAGGCGCTGCCTGTCGCCCGGGGCTACGAAGCGGCGATCGCCTGCCGCTCCACGGCCGCTGTAATCTCCACCGCCGACCTCGTGCAAGCAGCGTGAGCGCAAAGATGTTACGGGTCGTCGTCGTCGGCGGCACGACCCTGCCGGTCCGATGCGTCGAGCTTCTTCGAGACGAGGGTCACCGGGTCGAAGCCGTGGCGACGACGGATCCCGACGTCCGCGCCTGGGCCGAGACCGTGGGCGTCCTGTGCCTGGACGCCGACGACGACCTCGCGAACGCCCTGGGCGGCATCGAGTTCGACTACCTCTTCAGCCTCAACAATCTCCAGTACCTGCCCGGAAAGGTCATCGCGCTCGCCCGGCGGAGCGCCGTGAACTTCCACGATGGCCCGCTGCCAGACTACGCCGGGCTGAACGCACCGAGCTGGGCGATCCTGAACGGCGAGTCGGAATGGGCGATCTCGTGGCACGTGATGACCGACCGGGTCGACGAGGGCGACGTGCTGCTCCGCGTACCGGTCGAGATCCTCCCCGATGACAGCTCGCTGACGCTCAACACGCGGTGCTACGAGGCGGCGATCGAGTCCTTCCCGCGCCTCGTCCGGCAGCTCGTCGCGATCGGCCCGGAGGGCGAGGCGCAGGATCTGTCGAAGCAACGGCTGTTCGCGAGGAACGAGCGTCCACCCGGCGCCTGCGTTCTCAGCTGGTCTCGACCAGCGGACGAGCTGGAAAGGCTCGCTCGCGCGCTCGATTTCGGTACGTACGTAAACGCGCTCGGGCTTCCCAAGCTCCTCTTGGGCGCGGAGGCGCTCGTCGTCGGGCGACTCGATGTCCTCGGAACCGCTTCGACAGAGGCCGCCGGAGTCGTGACGGACATCGACGACCGCCGGGTCGTGATCGCAACCGGCACCGAGGACGTCGCCCTCGGAGAGTTGCAGCGTCAGGATGGCAGGCCCGTGTCGCCGGCCGACCTGCGTGGCGCGAGGAGCGTGCTGCCGGGGCAGGCGCTTCGCGTTCCCTCGCCGGACGAATTCGACCGCTTGACCGCGTTGCACCAGGAGAACGCGGCAGCCGAACAGTTCTGGGCGAGCAGGCTGGCTGCGCTCTCGCCGCTCTCGCTGTCGGCCCTGGCCGAGACAAACGCGTTGCCCGAGGCTCGCGCCAGTTCCTCTCAGAACGTCCCCCCCGAGTCGCTCGACGCGATCGCGAAGCTCTTCCCCGAGACGCCCCGGGGGGATCTCGTCGTCGCCCTGCTGACAGCCTTTCTCGGGCGGCTCGGCGGGCAGTCCGTCTACGACGTCGCCTACGCGGATGCCGATGTGCAGTCGCGAACGAGCCTCGAGAAGGCCGTCTTCGTGACGCACGTCCCCCTGCATGCTCAGTTCGACCCGGAGCTGACAGGGCGGCAGGCGCTCGCCTCGGTTCTGGAGGAGCTGTCGCTCCTGCGCGACCACGGCACGCATCTCCGGGATCTCGTGGCGCGCACGCGCGGCACGACCCACGACGCCGACTCGATCTCGATCGCCATTCGACAACGCTTGCCGGCCCAGGCGGTGCTCGAGAGCGCGGGATCGGCGGCGCTCGCGCTCCTCGTCGAGGCGGATGGAGGAGGGATGGACTGGAGTTACGCGTCGGGCCTCCTCGACGCGGACGCCATGTACGCCATGCAGAGCGAGTTCGAGGCGTTCAGCACCGCCCTCGCGGCGGATCCCGCGACCCCCTTCACCGAGTTGCCGCTGCTGGGGCGCGCCGAGCTCGACCGGATCCTCGTCGAATGGAACACGACGAGCGTCGAGTTCCCGCGGGAGGCGTGCGTGCACGAGCTCATCGAGGCGCGGGCCAGACGCCGTCCCAACGCCCTCGCGATCACCTGCCGCGGCGTCGAGCTGACGTACGCAGAGCTGGATCGGCGAAGCAATCAGCTCGCGAACCGGCTTCGACAGCTGGGAGTCGGTCCCGGCCACCGCGTCGGAGTCTGCATGGACCGCTCGGCAGAGTTGATCGTCGGCCTGCTTGCGATCTTGAAGGCCGGGGGCGCCTACGTGCCCCTCGACCCCGCGTACCCGGCGGACCGTGTCAGCTTCATGGTCTACGACTCCGGGCCCACGGCGATCCTCGCCCACGCAGACGTCGCGGCGCGCCTGCTGCCGCACGCGCGAGGAGTCCTCGTCCTCGACGACCTGTCGGACTTCGAGGGCGAGAGCTCGGAGCCGATCGGACGAACGGCGCAGCCCAAAGACCCGGCGTATGTGATCTACACGTCCGGATCGACGGGTACGCCGAAGGGCGTCGTCGTCGCGCATCGCAACGTCGTCAGCTTCTTCGAGGGAATGGACGAGGCACTCGGCGACGGTGCCCCGGGGCCTTTTCTCGCGGTCACCAGCATCTCCTTCGACATCTCCGTGCTGGAGCTCTTCTGGACGCTGAGTCGCGGCTTCGCGGTGGTGGTCTATGCCGGTGACGACAAGTCTCCCGCGACCCGCCGCGCGGGCGCGAGTCGAGCGCTGGACTTCAGCCTGTTCTTCTTCGCGAGCGCGGGTGCCGAGGAGGCCGACGACCGCTACCGGCTCCTCATGGAGTCGGCCAGGTTCGCCGACAAGTCCGGTTATTCCGCCGTGTGGACGCCGGAACGCCACTTCCACGCCTTCGGTGGGCTCTTTCCCAACCCGTCGGTGACGAGCGCGATGCTCGCGGCGATCACCGAGCGAATCCAGATTCGCGCCGGCAGCGTCGTGTCGCCCCTCCACAACCCGATTCGGATCGCAGAGGAATGGTCGCTCGTCGACAACTTCTCCCGCGGCCGGGTAGGGATCTCGTTCGCTGCCGGCTGGCAGCCCGACGACTTCGTCCTCGCTCCAGAGAACTTCGCCGACCGGAAAGATCTGATGCTGCGGCAGATCGACGTCGTGCGGCGCCTCTGGCGCGGCGAGTCCGTTCCCGTGCCGGGACCGAGGGGAGCCGACGTCCCGGTGCGCATCCTGCCGCGGCCCGTGCAGAACGAGCTGCCGACCTGGATCACCGCCGCCGGGAACCCCGAGACATTCGCGCTCGCGGGCGAGAACGGCTTCGGGATCCTCACACACCTGCTCGGCCAGTCGATCGCCGAGCTCGGCGAGAAGATCGGCGTCTACCGCAACGCCCGAAGCCGCGCAGGGCTCGACCCGGAAGGAGGGCACGTCGTCGTGATGCTGCACACGTTCGTGGGGACGGACGAGAACGCAGTGCGCGAGGCGGTCCGCGAGCCGCTCAAGGAGTACCTGCGGAGCTCGGTCGGGCTCATCCAACGTGCGGCCTGGAGCTTTCCCACTTTCAAGCAGGCGACCACCACCGCGGACGGAGGTTTCTCCCTCGACCACCTGAGCGAGGGAGACCTGGAAGACGTGCTCGACTTCTCGTTCGAGCGGTACTACGAGACGAGCGGTCTGCTCGGCACGCCGGACAAGTGCCTCGCGCTCGTCCACGAGATGCGAACGATCGGAGTCGACGAGATCGCGTGCCTGATCGACTTTCACGCGGACGTCGACGCCGTCCTCGACCACCTCCCGCAGCTGGAAACCGTGCGCAAGCGCTCCGTGCAAGCCGCCTCGGCCCACAGCGACGAGTCCATCCCGGGCCTGATCGAGCGCTACGGCGTCACCCACATGCAGTGCACGCCCTCGATGGCAGCGATGCTCGTTCAGTCCCCGGACGGCGCCGGCGCGCTCGGATCGCTCAGGCAGCTCCTCATCGGCGGCGAGGCGCTTCCACCCTCGCTGGCCGCCACGCTGGTCAAGCTGGTTCCGGGACAGATCACCAACATGTACGGCCCGACGGAGACGACGGTCTGGTCGTCGACCCATCGACTTGACGGGTACGCCGGGGGCCCCGTCCCGATCGGGCGCCCGATCGCCAACACTCAACTCTACATCCTCGACGAGGCGCGCAATCCGGTTCCGGTGGGAACGCCCGGCGAGCTCTACATCGGCGGCGAGGGGGTCGCCCTCGGATATCTCGACCGTCCCGAGCTGACGGCGGAGCGCTTCCTGCCGGATTCCTTCGGCGGCGCGCCGGAGGCGCGCCTTTACAGAACCGGCGACCTCGTTCGGTACCGGCCCGACGGCATCGTCGAGTTCCTCGGACGCGTCGACCATCAGGTGAAGATCCGCGGCTACAGGATCGAGATTGGGGAGGTGGAGGCAGAACTCGCACGCCACGACGCCGTGCGAGAGACAGTGGTGGTGGCCGCGGGCGACGGCATGGAGGGCACGCAGTCCCTCGTGGCGTACGTCGTCAGTCGCGAGGGGGCGGGGCCTACAGGTGACGAGCTGCGGCGCCATCTGCGCTCCCGCCTGCCGGAATTCATGGTTCCGTCGAGTTTCGAGCTCCTGCCTGCGCTGCCGCGCACGCCGAACGGCAAGGTCGACCGCGCGGCCCTGCCGGCTGCGGGGGCGAGCAGCGCCACCCGGGACGGAGACTGGGTCGCGCCGCGCGGCAAGCTGGAAGCCGCACTGGTGGAGATCTGGGAGCGCGAGCTCGGAGTCCAACCCGTCGGGGTCGAGGACGACTTCTTCGAGCTCGGCGGCCACTCGCTCCTCGCGGTTCGAGTCTTCACCCAGATCGACGGAAAGTTCGGCGTTCGCCTGCCGCTTGCGACGCTGTTCCGCGCGCCGACCGTGGAGCGGCTCGCCGCCGTCCTCCGCACCGAGGCTCCGCACCTCGCGGATCTCGAGCTTCCCGTGGCTCCACCCCCCGCGCAGCCGAGCGCGCGCGCCCTCGTCCCGATCCAGACCCGTGGTGCGAAGCGGCCGCTCTTCTTCGTGCATGCCCACAGCGGCCACGTGATGTTCTACGCGGCGCTGGCCCGACATCTCGGCCCCGAGCAACCGTTCTACGCGCTGCAGGCGCGGGGAGTCGACGGCGAGGAAGAGCCGCTCGAGCGCTTCGAGGACATGGCGGCGGCATACCTGCCCGAGATACGCACGGTGCAGGCGAAGGGACCCTACAGGCTGGGCGGATACTGCATGGGCGGAGTCATAGCGCTCGAAATAGCCCAGCAGCTGCGCGCTCGGGGCGAGAACGTCGAGCTCATCGCAATGCTCGACTCGTTCCATCCCCGCTACCGGCCGTTCCTGCCCACCCCGATTTACAACGCCATCCATTTTGTGCGGTTGATCGGTAACGTGCACATTCCCGCCATGGCCCGGCTACCACGCGACGAACGGGCACGCTACTTCCGGACGCGAGGAGTCCGCGCGCTGTCGGAGCTAACGCGCCAGGTGACGGCTCCCGTGCGGAGGCTGCTCGGCCGCGCGACGGAGAGCGCGGATCCGCTCGTTAAGACCCTGGCTGCGCACCAGCGCGCCTTCGACCGTTACGAACCGCGTCCATATGACGGGCCAGTCGCACTGTTTCGCGCCCGTCGGCAGCCGACGGGGCTGCGACCCGAAGCCCTCCTCGGCTGGACCGGCGTCGTCACGGGGATGGACGCCGTCGAGATCCCGACCTACTTCCAGTGCGGCATATTCGAACCAACCGTGCAGGCGCTCGCCCAGGAACTGAAGCGGCGCGTCGAGCGCATCGACCACGCTGCTACAGATCCCGCGGCTCGTTCGAACGGAGCCCTCCCTTTGCCTGAAGGAGCTGCGGTCAGCGGCGTAGCCAGTCGTGGTCGGCGTCGAAGGTGACCTGCCATTCACGACGCGGCCCCGCCATGACGTTCAGGTAGTACAGGTCGTAGCCCGGCGCGGCCGAGACCATGTGGTAGCCGCGCGGGACGAGCACGAGATCCCCGTCGCGCACGGCGACGGTCTCATCGAGCGAGCGGTCCTCCGTGTACACGCGCTGGATCGCGAAGCCGTGCCCGTCGCGAAGGCGGTGGTAGTAGATCTCCTCGAGCGCAGACTCGCGAGGCGGGTCGTCCCGGTCGTGCTTGTGTGGCGGGTACGACGACCAGTGCCCACCGGGCGTGAGGACCTCGGTCACGAGGAGCGACGAGGCCGGCTGGTCCTCCATCAGGATGTGGTGGATCCGTCGCTCCATCGCGCCGGAGCCGCGCACCTCGAGCCGAGCCTCCTCCGGCGCGAGTGCGCGCGCGGTCGCGCCCGGCTCGCCGGGAGCGGTGCCGATCGCGACCTCCGCATCGTCGCGCGCTGTGATCTCGAACGCGAGGCCGGGCGGCAGGTACGCGGCCGCAGGCGGTCCGTCGAATGGCGTCGGGCGCTCGCCGATCCGCCACCGGCCCGCGGCGGACCCGATCTCGCACGACCCTCCAAGCACGACGACACAGGCCTCTCGGCCGGGATACACGCGCTCGACGTGCGCGCCGAGCGGCAGGCGAAGGACTTCGAACCCCACGTACTGCCAGCCCGCGCCCTCCGGCGTGACCTCGAGCGTGCGGTGCCCACCGTCGGCGACCACCGAGGCGAGACGGAGGCCGCTCACGGACGAGCGAGGGCCGGCAGCGGAAGCGTGCTCACGCCGAGGCGCGGGTGACGTCCGCAGATGAGAAGCACCTACGCGGGCGGGCGCAGGTACCGGCGCTGCGTCCCCTGTCCGCTCTCGTAACGGGTACGCGCGGCCCGCACCTCCGCGTCCTCCGAGATCTCGCCGACGGCCACATCCCACCATGAGCCATACGACGGGACGGCCTCGTAGCGATCGGTCTCGACGACGATCGCCGCGCAGGCGCTGCCGGCCTTCGCCGAGGCGAGCGCCTCGCGGAGCTCCGGGATGGTGCGGACGCGGATCGCCGGCACGCCGAGGCTCTCGGCGTTCGCCGCGAGGTCGATGGGCAGCACGTCCCCGTGCTCGCCGCCGTCGTCGAGCCCCAGCCCGGCGGCCGTGCGATAGCGGTAATGGGTCCCGAACCCCGCGGAGCCGACCGCACGTGAGAGGGCGCCGATCGACGCGAAGCCATGGTTGTCGACGATGACGACGATGAGCTTCACGTTCTCCTGGACCGCGGTGACGAGCTCCTGCGCGAGCATCAGGTACGAGCCGTCGCCCACCAGGACGAAGACGTCCCGCTCCGGCGCCGCCATGCGCACGCCGAGCCCGCCCGCGATCTCGTAGCCCATCGTCGAGAACCCGTACTCCACGTGGTAGCCCTTCGGGTCCCGCGTGCGCCACAGCTTGTGCAGGTCGCCCGGCAAGGAGCCGGCGGCACACACGACCACGTCCTCGGGCGCGGCTGCCGCGTTGACCGCGCCGATGACCTCGCTCTGCGCCGGCAGCGGGGCGTGTCCGATCGTGTACAGCCGCTCGACCTCCGCGTCCCACGCGCGCGCGAGGCGCGTCGCCTCGGCGCGGTACGTGTCGTCGACGCGATGGCCGACCTCGGCGAGGGCCACGATCGTCGCGCGCGCGTCGCCGATGAGCGCGACGCCGGAGTGCTTGTGTGCGTCGAACTCGGCCACGTTCACATTGACGAATCGCACGTCCGGGTGGGCGAATGCGCTCTTCGACATGGTCGTGAAGTCGCTCCAGCGAGTGCCGATCCCGATGACGAGGTCCGCGGTCCGCGCGAGCGCGTTCGCTGCCGCGGTGCCGCTGACTCCGAGTGCGCCGACGGCGCTCGGGTGCTCGTAGGGAAGCGAGCCTTTGCCCGCCTGCGTCTCCGCGACAGGGATGCCACTCGCCTGCGCCCACATCGCGAGCGCGACCGACGCCCCGGAGTAGATGACACCCCCGCCGGCCACGATGAGCGGCCGCTTCGCCGCCGCGATCAGATCCAGCGCTCGTGTAAGCGCGGCCGCGTCGGGGAGCCGGCGCTCGATCCGCCACATGCGCTTCTCCAGGAAACCGCTCGGGACGTCGAGCGCCTCCGCCTGGACGTCCTGGGGGAGGCACAGGGTGACCGCGCCGGTGTCCG